>JAYRVK010000700.1:0-2098 GCA_041918555.1 Sandaracinaceae bacterium | reverse complement strand
GGCGCGCGCGCGCGCCGCGCGGCCGCCGGTGTCGCGCGCCCAGGGGGTCGAGGGCGCGTGGTGGAAGACGCGGGCCAGATCGGCGACGCGCACGTCCGCTCGCACCGCGCGCGCGGCGAGCCCCGCGGCGTCGTCGGAGGGTCGGTCCAGGCGGATCGCCACGCGGGTGCCCCCCGCGGTCAGCGACCCCGCGGGGATCTCCTCGTGTGCGCCGAGCGCGGCGACCACCTCGTCGAGGCGCACGCCGAGCGCGGCCATGCGCATCGGATCGACCTCGACGACGAGCTCGGGATCCGGCGCGCCCAGCGCCGTCCCGTCGCGCGAGGTCGCGTCGAGCTTGAACGAGACCGCCTCTCTACGCCGCAATGAAATTTGCGGAGGATGCGCCCCCTCGGGGAGCGCGAGGTCTCTCAGCGCGGCGCGGACGCGCTCGGCGGCGGCGGCGTTGCGCACCGCGACGACGACGGTGGCGCGATCCGCCTCGGCGTAGGCGACGAGCTCGCTCACGCCGTCGAGCGTCGCGAGCGCGGCCTCGATCTGTCGCACCACCTCCTCGTCGACGGTCGCCGGGCTCGCGCCGGGGTGATCGACCTCGACGAGCACGATCGGGGCGCGCTCCGGCGCGGGTGCGGGCCCGCAGCCTGCCGCGAGGCCGAGCGCGAGGGCGAGGCGCCTCATTCGAGCTCGACGATGGCGCGCCGCCATTCAGATCGACCGATACACCTGCACTACGAAGGGGCCCGCGCCCTCGACGAGGCGGACCTGGACGCGGTAGGTGCCGGAGACGCCCGGGCAGATCGGGCGCATCTGCCCGATGTAGGGCTCGGCGTCGCGCGTCGTGTCGCGCTGGAGCAGCACGTCGTTCGGATCATAGACGCGCAGATCGAGATCGACGACGCCCTCGCCGCCGGCGCCGAGCACCTTGTAGCACCAGCCCGGGTGCAGGATCTGGCTGTAGTCGCGCACGTCGCCTTGCGCCCCCTCGCCGCGCATGGGCCCCTCCGAGAGGACCATGAACGGCGCGCGCTCCTCGCCGAGCTCGCGCAGGTGCGCCTCGAGCGCGTCGGCGGGCGGCGGGGGCGGCGTCGCCCCCTCGATCTCCATCTCGGGCGGGGCGGGGTCGCACGCTGCCGCGATCCACAGCAGGGCGGCCGCCGCGAGTCCCCGTCGCCGCCCGGTCAAGGAGCGGTGC
This sequence comes from Sandaracinaceae bacterium, assembly GCA_041918555.1. GTDB lineage: Bacteria > Myxococcota_A > Polyangia > Polyangiales > Sandaracinaceae > JACKEC01. Next base: position 906 of record JAYRVK010000700.1, on the reverse strand, counting down.
CCAGGACCATCACCGGCGTGAACCGGTTGTCGCGGGTCCCGTCCCCGACCTGGCGGTAGTTGTTGTAGCCCCAGCACCACACGCTGCCGTCCGTGCGGATCGCGCAGGCGTGCTCGGCGTTGGCCGCGATGTGCGTCGCGTCGTCGATCGTCGCGACGGTCACGGGGCTGACCGTGCAGTCGCCGCTCTGGTCGCCTGAGGTGCAGCTCATCCCGTGGTCCATCACGCCGTCGCCGAGCTGGCCGCGGTCGTTGAAGCCCCACGCGCTGATCGTCCCGTCGTCGTGCAGCGCGTAGGTGTTGTGGCCGCTCGCGGCGAGCTGGACGACGCCGGTCAGGCCCGGGACCGGCGCGGGGAGATCGAACGACTGGTTGGCCGCGGGGTCCGCCTGGCCCGACTGCGCGAGGCGGTTGTCACCCCAGCAGAGGACCGCGCCCGCCTGGACCGCGCACACGTGCGCGCCGCCGACCGCGAGGTCCGAGACGACGCCGAGGGGCGCGGCGGTGCCGCCGACGGTGCGGACGTCGGGCGCGCAGTCGGGCATCTCGGTCGCGCTGAGCATGCAGGTGCGCGTCGTCTCGTTGCCGTCGCCCATCTGGCTCGACGTGTCGTATCCCCAGCAATACACGTTGTCGGCGGTGCGCGCGCAGCTGAAGCTCCCGCTCGACACGTCGATCTGGAGCACGCCGGTGAGCGGCACGGGCGGCACGGCCGCCGCGTCGAGGAGCACGGGCGCGTAGTCGACGATCTCCTCGCTGATCATGCCGTTGCCGAGCTGGCCGACGACGTTGTCGCCGACGCACAGCACGTTGCCCGCGGCGCCCTGGATCACGCACGCGTTGCCGCCGGTGACCGACGCGCTCTGCACGTCCGTCAGCTCGTTGTCGAGGCGCGCGGTCTGCCGCT
>JAYRVK010000699.1:0-17012 GCA_041918555.1 Sandaracinaceae bacterium | reverse complement strand
GGTGCTTCGCCTCGTGGACCATCATCGCGGCGAGCTCCGACCACTCCTCGCGGTTGCGGTAGTGCGCCTCGAGCCGCGAGCGCAGCGACTCGTCGTTCGGGTGCGCGCGGAAGCCGAGGTCGAGCGCGCGAGCCGCGCCGTACTCGTCGCCGAGCGCCTCGTACGCGGAGATGAGCTCGTTCGCGAGGGCCGCGCCGCGCGCGCCCTCCGAGACCTCGAGGAGCCGCTCCATCAGCTCGGCGCGCTCGCGGGGATCCGCGCCCTCGCCGTAGTGCCGGAGCAACGCCTCGAGGAGCTCGCGGCTCTTCGGATCCCAGTCGAGGCCGCCGCGATAGAAGTCGACGGCCGCCGACGGGTCCGAGGGCTCGATCAGCGCGCCCATGCGCAGGCTGAGATCGACGATGGTCGCGACGTCCTCGCGATCCCGGGCTCGATCGAGCCGGCGCTCGAGGAGCTGCACGAGCTCCTCGTTGTCGCCGGCCGCCTCGAAGAGATCGGTCAGCCGCTGCGCGGCGCCCGCGTGATCCGAGTCCTCGTCGAGCACCGTCTTGAACGCGTAGATCGCGTCCTCGCGCGCCTTCGCGACGTTCAGGAGGAAGTCGCCGTAGAACATGCGCAGCTCGTTCCGGTCCGCCGGATCGAGGAGCGCGTCGAGCGTGCTGGTGACGATGTCCTCGAGGCCCTCGCGATCCTGGAGCTTGGCGTAGACGGCGACGAGCGGCTCCCAGAGCGCGCGGTTCGCCGGATCGTTCGCCGACAGCATGCGGTACGTCTGCGCCGCGAGCGCGAGATCGCCTCCCTCGCGGGTCGCGAGCTCGGCGACCCTCATCCACAGCTCCACCGCCTCGTCGCCGTCGGCGACCTCGGCGGCCGCCTGCTGCCACTCGATCGCGCCGGGCACGTCGCCCACGGCGGCCCGCCGCTCGGCGAGCCCGGTCGGCACCCACAGCGCGTCGCGCAAGCCCAGCTCGCTCCGCCGCGCGAGCTCGACGCCGCGGCGCAAGAGCGCCTCGGCGCGCTCGCCCTCCCCGAGCGCGTCCGCGCGCTCGACGCCCTCGCGCACGTGCTCGAGGTTGCCGTCCTCGCGCGCCGCGCGCCGCTCGAGGTAGTCGAGGATCATGGCGGCGTCGCCCGAGGCGCGCGCGACGTCCTCGTAGACATAGAGGAGGTCCTCGCTTTCGGGCGAGACCTGCGCGGCCGCCTGGAGGATCGCGCCGGCGCGGGCGTAGCGCGGCTCGCGCTTGAGCCCGTCGCGCAGCGTGTCGATGCCCTCCTCCACGTTGCCCGCGGCGAGGAGCACCTCGGCGATGCGATAGAGCGCCCGCGTCCGCGCGTCCGACGGAACGTCGTGATCGTCGTCGTCGACGAGCTTCTTGAGGACGCGCACCTCCTCGTCGCCGTCGCCGCGCGCGTCGGCCACCCGCGCGAGCGCCTGCCACGCGTCCACGACCCGCACCCCCAGCGTCTCGACCGTCTGGTAGAGCTCGCGGGCGCCGTCGAGATCGCCGAGGTCGTGCTCGGTCACCTCGCCGATCCGCAGGAGCAGCCCCGCGCGGAACGACGCCTCCTCCTTGCGCCGCGCCGCGTCGGCCAGCACGCGGAGCGTCTCGACGTAGCGCGCGGTGGCGCCGAGCTGCTTGGCCAGGTCCCGCGCGCGCACGTGCAAGTTGTCTTGCTTCGGCGCGAGCTGGATCGCCTCGATCAGGGCGTCGAACGCCTCGGCGCCCCGATCGAGGTGGTCCGCGAGGATCTCCGCCCGGTACGCGAGCAGCCGCGCGCGGCTGGCCTCCTCGGTCACCGCCTCAAGCCGCTTCTCGACGACCTCGAGCGCGAGCTTCACGTCCCCGCGTGCCAACAAGTCCGTCTTGAAGCGCTCGGTCTCGGCGTCGTGCTGTGCCGCCGTGCTGAGCGCGGTCTCGAGGAGCTCCTTCGACTGCGCCGCGTCCCCCTGCGCGGTCGCGAGGCGGCTCAGCTCGTAGAGCACCTCGGAGGCGCCGACGGTGACGTCGGGATCGCCGGGATCCTGGCGCCGCACCACGAGGAGGAGCGCGCGGTAGGCCTTCTCGGCCTTCTCGAGCTGGCCCGCCTCGTGGGCCATGCGACCGGCCATCCGGAGGATCCCGGGGTGGCTCATGTCCATCTTCCTTGCGGTCTCCAGCTCCTCCATCGCGCCGTCGAGGTCGCCGCGCGCGTGCGCGACCTGCGCGAGCTGGTAGTGGACCGCCGCGCGCTCGGGCGAGCGCCGCCGGCCGTACGCCTCGAGCAGCGCCTCGAGGATCGCGCGCGCCTCGTCGAGGCGCCCGGCGACGCGCAGGCCCGTCGCGAGCTTCGACTTGAGCTCCTTGTCGTCGGGCGCGAGCTCGATCCCCATCTGCAGGACCGGGATCGCCTGGTCCGGCTGGCCGAGCTTGGCCTCGTAGAGATCGGCGGCCTCGCGCACGTAGGCGAGCCGCACGGCGGGGTCGGCCTCGTAGGGCGCGCCGCTCGAGAGGAGGTTCGCGAGCGGGCCCCAGTGCGCCGAGTCGCGGTAGAGCACGGTGAGCTTCCCGCGCGCGACCGAGTGCGCGGGATCGCGCTCGATCATGTCCGAGAGCACGCGGATCGCGGGCTCTGTCTGCGACGCGGCGAGGTGCGCGTCCGCCAGCCGGAGGGCCACCGTCGCGCGCTCCTCGGGGCTCGCGGCGTCGAGGCGACGGGCGAGCCACTCGGCGGCGATGCCCGGCTCCTTCCGATCCATGTGCAGCCGCGCGAGCGCGTCGAGCGCGGTGATCGTGGGCTGTAGCGCGACGACGCGGCGGTGCGCCTTGAGCGCGCCGTCCACGTCGCCGAGGCGGGTCTCGAAGAGCTCCGCGGCGCGCGCCCACAGGCCCGCGGCGCGACCCGGCTCGCCGAGGCGCTCGACCTCGCCGGCCTGCACCGTGTAGAGGTCCGAGAGCTCCTGGACCCGCCCGCGATCGATGTAGATCTGCGCGAGCTGCTCGACCGACGACTCGTGGCCGGGGTGCTCCTTCAGGTTCTCGGAGAGCACCTTCACGCGGCCGCCGCGCTCGTCGATGAGCCCGAGCACGCGCGAGACCTCGAGCCGCGCGTCGAGGCGCGTCTTCGCGTCGAGGTCGAGCTCGAGCTGGCGCTGGCGGAGCGCGAGGAGCTCGGCGAGCCGGCCCCGCGCCTCGAGCTCCGCGCCGAGCTGCGCGACCGCCTCGGCGTCGGCGACGCTCTCGTCGACGACGCTCTGGAGGAGCCGCAGCGCGCGGTCGCGGTCGCCGAGCTGTACGCGGCAGAGCTCGCCGGCGCGCCGGCGCATCTGGCGGGACTGGTCCGCCTCGACCGGCATCCGCGCGCCGCTGACGAGGAGATCGACCGCGCGCCGGTGATCGCCCGCCTCGGTCGCCATCGCCACGAGCGCGTCGAGCGCCCACACCGCCATGTCGGGGGCGCCGCGCTCGCCGCTCGCCGCGCGACCGTCCTCCCACTGGCCGCGCGCGACGCGCAGCAGGCGATCGAGGATGCTCCCCGCGAGGGCCGCGTCGCCCACGGGATCGAGCGCGATCCGCGCCGCGTCATGGAGCGGATCGAGATCGTCGGGGAACTTCCCGGCCAAGGCGAGGAGCGTCTCGACGAGCGCGCGGCTCGGCGCGCGCCACTGCAGGCGCGCGACCTCGCGCAGGGTCTCGGTGTGGCCGGGCTCGTGCCCGAGCGCGCGGAGCAGCGCGGCCTCGGCGCCGTCCGCGTCGCCGACCTTCTCGGAGAGCCAGGTCCCGACGCGCACCTCGAGGGCGCGTCCGAGCTCGCCGCGCACGTCGCGCGGCGCCGGGATCGCGGCGGCCAAACCCGCCGCGGCCTGGGCGTAGGCCCCCGCGTCCACGGCGCGGGCCTCGAGCGACAACAGCAAGTCCTCTTGCAGGGTGTCGCGCGCGAGCGAGGTGGTGACCGCCGCGCCCGCCGCGCCGTCCCAGCGGCCGGCGGCCGCGCCCGCGCGGATCGCCTCGCCAGAGAGCCCGACGTCGTGCGGCATGAGCGCGAGCGCGCCGAGCCACGCGCCGAGGGCGCCCGCGCGATCGTCGAGGCGCTCGAGCAACTCCGCGCGGTGGCGCGAGAGCTCCGACGAGCGCTCCTTGCGCGCGTCGGCGAGGGCCTCCGCCGACGCACCGAGCACCGCGGCCGCGTCGCCCCAGCGCTCCGTGGCGTCCGCGAGGCGGGCGAGCTCGCCCTCGAGCTCACGGCTCGCCGGGTCGAAGGGGATGGCGCGCGCGATCGCGTCGAACGCGGCCGCCGGATCCTCGCCGCGCGTCTCGTGCAGCCGGGCCGCCTCGCGGAGGAGCTCGACGCGCTCGTCGTCTCCGAGCGCGAGCTCCAGGCGGTCGCCGACGAGCTCGAGGATGGCCCGCCAGTCGTCGGTGAGCTCGTAGGCCTTCGCGAGGCCGTTGACCGCGGGGGCCTTCGCCGTGGGATCGCCGAGGAGCGATCGCAAACCGTCTTGCGCCCGCTGGAGCCCGGGCTCCATCACGATGGCGCGATGGTAGGCCTTGGCCGCCTCGTCGCCGCGGCCGAGGTGCTCGCGGCACACGTCGCCGACGCGCGCGAGGACCTCCGCGGCGCGGCTCGCGTCGCGGGCGACCGCGCGCTGGAGGAGCGCGTAGATCTCCTCGTGACGCCCGGCCCGCACGAGCAGGTCGAACAGCGCGTCGACCGTCTCGGCGTCCTCGCCGTGCTCGTCCTGGATCCGGATCCAGGTGTCGATCGACTCCCCGACGCGCTCGAGCTCCGCGGCCTGCGTGTTCGCGATCCGGGCGAGGTCGAGGCGCCGCTGCAGGCGCGGGACGTCGGCCGAGACGCGCCGCCGAAGCGCGTCGACGTGGAGCTCCCAGCGCGCGAGCCGCCCCGTGAGCTCGATCATCGCGTCGAGCGCCTCGGGGTCGGACGCGTCCACCTCGAGCCGCTGCTGCCAGAAGCCGAGCGCGCGGTCGCCCTCGTCCAGCCGCTCGGCGAGGCGGGCCGACTGCCCGAGCACGCGCCGCCGCTCCACCGGATCGGTCTCGAGGTGCGCGAGGCCCTCGAGCACGCCGAGGCGATCGGCGTGGCGACCGGCGGCGTCGAGGAGCTTCTCGAGCCGACGCGCCACGGTCAGCTTGGTCGGCGGGAGTGCGTCCGCCGCGAGCACCCGCTGGTACAGGCCGATCGCGGTCTCGCGATCCTGGAGGTCGCGCGCCCGCACGTCGCCCGCCTCGATCAGCAAGGCGTATTGACGCGGCCCCGCGTCCGCCGCGTCGGCGGCGGCGACGAGCGCGTCGGCGTAGGTGGCGTGGGCGCCGCCGGCCTGCGCGAGGGTCGCGAGCTGCGCCTGCGCGTCCTCGGCCGCCGGATCGAGCCGGAGCACCGCCGCCCAGTGCGTCATCGCCTCGACGGTCTCGCCGCGCGCGGCGAGGCGCTCGCCGAGCTCGCGGTGGAGCGCGATGCGCGTCGCACCCTCCGCGAAGCCGAGCGCCACGCCGACCACGCGCACGACGTCGTCCGTGCGACCGCTCGCGAGGTAGCGGTCGCGCAGGAGGTGCAGGGCCCCGTCGCGCACGTCGGCGGGCGAGGTCGCGAGCGCGACGACCCGCTCGAGGAGCGCGAGGTTCGGCGCCTCCGGCGCGTCGTCGGCGAGCAGCCCCGACACCTCGCGCAGCGTGCTGCGCCCGTCCTCGAGGTGATCCAGGTAGCACGCGGCGATGCGCCCGCGCAGCTCGAGCGCGTCGTCCGCGGACGCGTCGGCGAGCTGCTTGCGCCAGAGCCCGATCAGCTCCTCCCAGCGGCCCTGCCGCTCGAGGAGGCGCTCGAGCGAGCTCACGAGCTGCGACTCCCCGGGGCGCAGCTCGAGCAAGCGCTGCAGATACCCGATCGCGCGGTCCGGCTCGCCCGCGAAGTCCTTGGCGAGCTGCGCGGCCTCCTCGAGCAGCTTCTCGCGGCGCTCGTCGTCGCGCGCCTTCGCGAGCGCGCGATCGTAGAGCGCGAGGAGCTCCGTCCAGCGCTCGCCGACGGTCATCACCACCGTCAGCTTCTCGAGCGCCCAGTCCGCCTCGGGCGTCAGCTCGAGCACGCGCTGGAGCACCGCGACGACGTGCGGCGAGTCCTCGGGGAACCACTCCTCGTGGAACCCCGCGGCGCGCTGGCCGAGCGCCTCGGCGAGCTCCGCCCCGAGGTCGCGCGCGAGCACCTTGCGGTAGAGCGCGCCGACCTCGTCGGGACGCTGCGCCTCGGCCGCGAGATCCTCGAGCCGATCCCAGTTCTCTTCGTCCTGGGGCTCGCTCTCCGCCGCGGCCAGCGCCGCCGTGAGCTGCTCCATGGCCTCCGAATCCTCGGCCGGCTGTTGAGAGGTGTCCTTCGCCATCTCGTCCTCGCGTGAAGTGGGGCGGCGAGGATACCAACGGAGCCCCGATCAGATCGACGCCGTTCTCGGGGCCTGCATCCGGGCCTCGAAGCCGCGCAGCTCCGCGGCGAACGGGCCGAGGGGTGTCGCCGCGTCGAGGCCCTGCCACGTGCCGTCGAGCCCGCGCGTCGCGACGCTCGCGCGCGCGGGCGCGACGCGCCCGCGGAGGTCGCCTCGGAAGCGCACCAGCTCGCCGTCGCGGACCTGGAGCGTCACGATCGAGCTCCGTGCGGGCACGCCCAGGAGCGAGCGCGAGCGCCACTCGATCCGCGCGCCGTCCTCGCCGCGCATCGACACCGCTTCCGCGCCGTCGCGCTCGAAGCGCGCGAGCTGCTTCGGGAGCGCCCACACCTCGCGCCCCGCTGCGAGCGAGCGCGCGTCGTCGACGAGCATCTTCGCGACGTACCAGCCCCGCGCGACGGTTCCGTCCGCGAGCCGCGCGCGCACGCGGGAGGGCATCCAGAGGAGCTCGCGGTACTCGATCGGCGAGGGCGCGCGGTACTCGACGTAGCCGAGCAAGCCGACGCAGCGCCCGAGGCGCGCCTCGACCTCGAGCCCCGCGGGCGGGCGGACGCGGGCCGCGTCCACCGCGTACGCGACGAAGCGCGCGTCGCCGTAGGTGTCCCACGGAGGCGGAGGGTACGGCGCGGGCTCCGGGCTCATGGCGCGAGGCGCTCCGCGAGGAGCCGCTCCACGTCGGCGAGCGCGAACGGCTTGTCGAGGCGCGGCACGCCGGAGGTCTTGAGGAAGTCGCGCGCGCGGTCCGTGAAGGCGCCGCCCGTCATGAACACGAAGCGCTCGGCGAGCTCGGGCCGCGCCGCCCGCACGCGCTCGAACACGTCCATCCCGCTCACCTCCGGCATCATCAGGTCGCAGAGCACGAGGTCGTAGCCGGCCTCGCCCTCGAGCAGCGCGAGCGCCGCGGCGCCGCCCCCGGCGACGTCGACGTCGGCGTGCTCGAGGAGGGCGAGCCGGATCGTCGTCGCGAGGCGCGGCTCGTCGTCGATCACGAGGACCGATCCGCGGCGCGCCGGTGCGAGGGCGCTGCCGGGCTCGGACCGCGTGGCGGACGCGCGCGCGGCGACGCCGCCGCCGACCGCGGGGAGCTCGACGCGGAACGTCGTCCCCACCCCCGGCTGCGTGCGCTTCACGCGGATCGTCCCGCCCGCCGCGGTCACGATGCCGTGGCAGATCGAGAGCCCGAGGCCCGTCCCGCGGTTCTTCGGCTTGCTCGTCCAGAACGGTTCGAAGATGTGCTGCACGACCTCCGGCGCGATGCCGTGCCCCGTGTCCTCGACCTCGAGGAACACCCGGCCCTCCTCGCTCTCGCCGAGGCGCAGCGTGATCCGGCGCCGCGCGGGGTCGCCCTCGGCCTCGATCGCGTGGGCCGCGTTGACGAGGAGGTTGACGAGCACCTGCGCGAAGCGCGTCTCGCTCCCCATCACCGGCGAGGCGGGCCCGAGCTCGCGCACGAGCTCCGCGCGGTGACGGATCTCGTTCCAAGCGAGGTTGATCGCTGCGTCGACGACGCGCCGCATCGCCACCGGCTGCCAGCTCCCGTCGTCGCCGCGCGAGAACGTCCGCAGGTCGCTCGCGATCACGCGCACGCGCTCCACGCCGTCGTCCGCCCGCAAGAGGGCTTGCAATGCTCGATTGACGCCCTCCACGTCGGCGCCGCGGAGCCCCTCGATCTCGCGGCGCGCGAGGTCGAGGTTCGTGCGCACGTAGGCGAGCGGGTTGTTGATCTCGTGGGCGACGCCCGCCGCGAGCCGGCCGAGCGAGGCCATCCGCTCCCCTTGCGCGAGGCGCGCCTCGAACGCACGGCGCTCCGTGACGTCGTCGACGATGCCGACCCCGCCCTCGACGCGCCCGTCGCGCACGATCGGCGAGAACGTCGCGTGGAAGAGGCGCGTCTTGCCCTCGGTCACCGAGGTGTAGGTCCCGTCGTACTCGCCGATCCGGCCCGCCAGCGCCTCCTCGACGGCGCCCCGGAGACCGTCGTCGGGGAGCGTGCGCATGTCGAGGCCGACGAGGATCTGGCGCGACGCGCCGAGGCGCTCGGTGAGGAGCTCGTTCACCGCCGTGATGCGTCCACCGGCGTCGAAGTGGAGGACCCCGAGCGGGACGGACTCGAAGAGCGCGCGGTAGCTGCGCTCCGCCGTCGGGTGGCGCGGATCGACGGCGAGCGGATCCTCCGCGAGCTCCAGCGCCTCGTCGGGGGGCCGCAGGACCAGGACGACCGCCGTACCGAGGCCCTCGACGGTCGTCGTCGTCACCTGCACCGCCTGATGGATCTCCACTCCGTCGTGCCGGATCACGGGGACGCGGATCGGCCGGCGGTGCTCCTCGAAGGCTCCGACGAGCCACTCGACGAAGGGCCGCCCGTCGATGCGCTGGATGCGCGGCGGCACGATGCTCCCCGCGGGGCGCCCCACGAGCGCGTCGACCGCCTCGTCGAGGAGCCGCGCCGCGGACGCGTTGACGAAGCTCAGGCGCCCGTCGATCCCGCACACGAGCACGGGATCCGCCAGGGCGTCGAGGGTCGCCTCGGCCGACGTCGTCGTCGAGCTCATCGCACGCGGGAGCATATCGCAGCCCCGGACGGCATGGGCCGGAGGTCCGCGCTAAGCTCGCCGCGATGCGTCGGCGCCTGCTCTCTTGGTCGATCCTCCTGATCGCGCTCCCGCTGATCCCGGCGTGCGGCTCGCGCACCTCGCTCCGCGTCGGGCGCGACGGCACGGCGCCCTTCGACGCCGGCTCGTTCGACGGCGGCCTCGACGCCGGGAGCGACGGCGGCTTCGACGCCGGCCCACCGGAGGAGCTCGTCGTCGACTGCGGCCGGCGCGATCAGTACACGAGCCCGCGGCGCCCGATCACCATCACCGCGACCGCGACGAGCCCCGAGGGCGTCGACTCGCAGGAGTGGGCGCTCGTCGAGCAGCCGCCGGTCTCGATGCCGCGCTTCGAGCCCGCGCCGCCCGAGGTCACGCTCACGCCCGACGTCGAGGGCGACTACCTCCTGCGCTTCACCGCGACCGACCGCGCGGGCCGCCTCGGCTCGTGCGACGTGGTCGTGCACTCGGTGGTCGGCCCGCCCGTCGCGATCTGCCCCGAGGAGCCGCTCGCCACGGTGATCGGCGTCCCGCTCGAGGTCATCGGCGACGGCTACGACGACGACATGGTCGTCGCGTACCAGTGGGAGCTCGCGCTCGAGCCGCCGCGCTCGCGCGCGCGCATCGCGCCGGTGGACGCGCCGATCACGGTGTTCGAGACGCCCACGCGCGGGGAGTACGCGCTGCGGCTCACCGTGTTCGACCTCGACATGGCGAGCGACTCCTGTGAGGTGATGATCACGGTCACGGGCCCGCCCGAGGTCGAGTGTCCCCCGAGCCCGATCATGGCGCCGACGCGGCAGCCGGTGACGCTGACCGGTCGCGCGACGGACGACGTGGGCATCGCGACCGAGGCGTGGGCGCTGCTGTCGAGCCCGCCGGGGAGCGTGGCCCGCCTCCGCCCGCCCGACGCGAACCCGACGCGGCTCACGCCGGATCGCCAGGGCGAGTACGCGCTGCGCTTCACCGCGACGGACGTCGAGGGCCTGAGCGCGAGCTGCGACGTGACGGTGATCGGGACCCCGACGCCGCCGACCGTGATGTGCCCCGAGGTCGTCACGACGGAGCCGCTCACCCCGGTCGAGATCACCGCGACCGCGGAGGACGACGGGACGATCGCGCGCTGGCGCTGGACGAGGACGATGCGCCCCGACGGCTCCGCGGCGGGGGAGCCCTCGCCCGCGACGATGCCGACGACGCGCTTCACCCCGGACATCGCGGGCGTCTACGAGGTGACCGTCACGGTCACCGACGACGACGGCATGACCGCGAGCTGCACGACGCGCGTCGAGGCCGGGAACGTCGACGGCCTGCGCGTCGAGATGTTCTGGGACACGGACGGGACGGACATGGACACCCACGTCATGAACCCGACGGGGACGATGTGGACGGGGATGGACGACTGCCACTTCCGGAACTGCACGGGCGGCGCGTTGCTCGAGTGGGGCGCGCCGGGGAGCGAGGACAACCCGCGCCTCGACATCGACGACACGAACGGGTTCGGTCCCGAGAACATCAACATCGAGCGGCCGCAGCCCGGGAGCTACCGCGTCGCGGTACACAACTGGAGCGGCGCCGGGCCGAACAACACCACGGTCCGCATCTACTGCGGCGGCTCGACGACCGCGCCGCGTCAGACCTTCGGCCCGGTGCCGCTGCGCGGCGGGAGCGACGACCTCTGGCGCGTCGCCGACGTGGAGATCACCGCGGGCGGCTGCCGCATCACGGATCTGACGCGGCCCGACGGGCGGCCCGACGTGTCGCCGCTGCGGACCACGCAGGACATGCGGTGATCGCGCGGTCGCGACCGCCTCGCGGGTCGAGCAGAGCTCGGAGGACCCGGACCCGCGCGTATGGACGCGGAGCGGATGCAGACCATGAACGCCCTACTCGTCGCAGGCGGATAGGAACCATGAACGGCGGATCGGAACCATGAACGCCGTACTCGTCGCAGCGGCTCGTCAAGTTAGTTTACGTATGACACCTTCTGCGAAGTTGTCGGTGGTCGATCATAGGAGCAGAGGAGCGAGGTCGCGGCGCCGGGGGCGAGCTCGCGCTCGCCCCGTGCAGATGCGGCATCCGTCAGCCGAAGCGCTCGGCCGCCTCGGTCCCGAGCAGGTCGAGCGGGCGGGAGCTGTCCCTGCCGCGCATGCGTCAGGTGCACGTAGATCGCGGTGGTCTCGATGCTCGAGTGACCGAGCAGGAGCTGCACCGCGCGCAGGCGCCTCGATGAGGTGCGTCGCGTAGCTGTGCCGCAGCGTGTGCGCGCTGACCGGCTTGTCGATCCCGGCCGCGTCGACGGCGCGGCACAGCGCCTCGTGGAACGCGACCCGACTGATGGGCCGCCCGGTCCCACGACCCGGGAACAGCAGCGGACCCTCGGGCCGCACCGCGCGGTAGTAGGCCCGCAGAGCTTGGTGGAGCGCATCTGCTCGTCCATCTTCGTCAACAGCTCGTCCATCGCCGCCTCCTGCGTGCTCCCGCCCGCCTGTCGGACGGTGCAGATCAGGATGGCGGTCACCGCGCACCGTGAAGACGGCTTGCGATGCTACGATGCGATGGCGTGCTGGATCACTGCCGCGAAGCGGCTTGGTTCAACATAGCGCTCGATGCGATCCTCCGCCGTCCTCGCGAGCCGGGCGACTCTTCGTCGTGGGCTCGTGGGCGTCGGTGATCTCGGTGGCCGCGGGCCCCTACGAGCCCGGTGCCATCACCTTCGTGAGTGCTACACAGCCGCGCGGTTCGCGTCATAACCTCGAGCATGCAGAGCGAGCATGTGATCGCATCGATCCTCGGACGCAAGAGAGGCGCGGGGGTTCGGCCTCGGGAGATCGGCGAGCTCCCTCTCCCACCTTCGGTCCACGCGTTCGTCGCGCGCTTCGGGTGGTTGGCCGACGTGCACAACACGTTGCGGGTCGGTCCCCGCACGCCGATGTGGCGATACACGACGCGCGCGATGTTCGAGGGCGCGCTCGAAGAGCATCGCTCGTACGGGAGCGCCGTGGGCGCGTGCTTCGGGAAGGTCGACGACTGGCAGCTCGTCGGCACGAGCGCGCGGGTGCACGGCGCCGAGTGGATGTGGCTGTGGAAGGGCCCGGACTGGGCGCACGACGAGGGGGTCGCGGTGGCGCCGCTCGGCGCGACGTTCGACGAAGCGATGCTCGCGGCTCTCCTCGGTGTCCACGCGGCCCTCTTCTGTCGGGCCGAGATTCGCGAGAAAGCGGTCCGCAAGCTCGGTGTGATCGATGCGGAGCGCGCCGCGGCGTGGCGCGAGACGCTCGACCGCATCGACGAGCTCAACGAGGAGCTCGCCAGCGAGATCTGGGAGGTCGAGCGCTACGCGCCTTTCGAACCCGAAAAGATCCGCGCGCGCACGGCGGCCGTTCGCGCAGCGCTCCCCGCCGCACCGTACACGCCGCGCCCGCGCGTCACGTGGGAAGGGGGCGATGTCGCGGAGGGGCCCGCCCTTGGCGAAGCGCTCAAGCGCGCGGTGATGGGTCTCGACCACGGAGACGCGACCGGCGCCGCGAAGCTCGAGCGGCTCCTCGACGCAGCGCCGGACGCCAACGTCGGCGCGTTGCTCGAACGCCTACACGACTACCGGCCCAACAACTCTGGCATCCGTAGCCCGCGGCACCCGAACGGGATGCCCATCGGCGTCAAGGGCCCGCACCTCGTGCTCTATCGCATGCTCGTCGATCGCGGCGCGCGCCCCGATCGCTTGCGAGCCGAGCAGATCCTCGAAGAGGCCGACAACCGGCTCCTCGAGCGCGAGAACTCGTTCGACGACTCGGCGAGCGCGATCGCGCTGTACTCGCAGCTCTGGTCGGTCGCGCAGCGCGAGGGCGCGTGGGAGAGCGCGCTCGCGTGCAAGGCTGCGTACGCGGGCTCGACGGCGCTCGCGCGGGCACTCGTCGATCGCGGCGTCGACATGAACGCCGCGGAGGGGAGTGGCTCGACGCCGCTGGACATGGTGGTGGCCGGCGCGCAGGGCGAGGGCATGGACAAGCGTTCGTTCGTCGAGGTGGCCAAGATTCTCGTCGAGGGCGGGGCGGCGCTGAACGGACCGAGCGGCGGCTCGGCGGCGCTCGGGATGGCCGTGTTCAACGGCAATAAGGAGATGATGGAGTGCCTGCTCGCGCTCGGGGCGAACGCTCGGTTGCCGATCTCGCCGATGAAGCTCTCCACACGCGGGATCGCGCGGCTGCTGCCCGGCGAGGCCGCCGAGTCGCTCGGCGTCGAGCGGCTCGAGCTCTCGCGCAGCGACAAGCTCGCGATCATCGATCGGGCCATCCACTGGTGGGTCGATCCCGAAGATCGTGACGTCGCCGAGCGCACGGTGATCGTCCTGCGCCCTCTCGCGCAGGCGGAGAAATCGGGCGCGCCGTCGCTCCTCGACCACTTCGGAGACGTGCCCGCGCGACTGAGAGACGCCTATGGAGCGCTCGTCACCCGGCTCGCCCAAGGGGTCTTCTACGACCTCCTCAGGTACACCCCGTCCGCGCGCCGCCCGCCCATCCACCACGCGAGCACCAGCTTCGGCGTCGGCGACGTCGACGAAGCGGTGCGCCTGCATGCGGAGGCCGGCTATCGGGTGCTCCGCCACGCCGACCTCTGGCCCTGACCTAAGCGCGATCTCGCGCAATCCCGGCGGACCGATCTCCAAGACGCTGAGAGAGCCGTCCGGGGTGCTTTGAGAGAGCCGTCCGGGGTGCTCGAAGTCTGTGACTGGGTCTACGTGGTCCCGACCGAGCGGCAACACGCCGAGGAGCTCCCGAGACCCTGGCTCGAGACTCGCGGCGAACCTCGGCGAGCCGCGCGATACGCTGGAGGACGTCATCGAGCCTTCCTTTCGTCGTGAACGGCGTGATCAGGGGCTTCCTCAGCGAGGAGGAGGCGCGCATGGCCACCTTCGATCCGATGATCCCGATCGGGGGCGGCGACACCATCTACGAGCACCTCACGGCCGGCGGCGCGCCGGGCGAGACCGGCTTCTGGTTCTACCTGAACTTCGAAGCCGAGCTGGTGGACTGGACGCCGTAGCTCCGATCCTCACGCACCTTGCGCGCTTGCTGGCCCGCGCGCCTACTCGCCCCATGACAACCACGCTGCCCCTTTCCTCGATGTTCGGGATGGTCGTGCTGATCGCCTGCGGCCCGACCGCCGAGATCGACGGTGGAGCTCCCGACGGAGGCACCGGCGACGCGGGCGCGGTCGGCGCCGTCGCCCGCTTCGCACCGTCCGACGGCATGACCGCGATGATGTTCGGCGACGTGCCCTTCCCGCACGACCTCTACCTCGACGACGACGGACACGTCAGCCTCGCGAGCCTCCCCCTCGAGACGGCGACCTCGCCGGGCCTCACCGCGCTCCTCGAGCGGACCCGGGCCGAGACCGGCTTCTGCGTGATCTGCGGCACCCACTTCTTCATCGATGGCTCGCTCGACGCGACGAGCGTGCCTTCGTCGCTGTCTGCGAGCGCCACGGCGGCCGTCGTGCTCGCCGACGTGGATCCCTCCTCGCCCGAGCGCGGACGGCTCTTTCCGATCGAGCTCCAGTGGCTCGCGAGCGCGGGCCGTCTGTCCGTGCGCCTACCGCTCGGGATCACGCTCCACCGAGACCGCACGTACGCCGTCGCGATTACCTCGCAGCTTCGCGGAGAGGACGGTGCTCCTCTGGCGGCGACCGACGTGTTCATCGCCGCGCGCGACGGGACCGGCAGCACCGATGCCGCGATCGTCCGTGCTCGCACCGTGCTCGAGCCCGCGCTCGCGGAGCTCGCGTCCGCTGGTGTCGACGTCGGGCAGATCGTCTCCTGCGCCGTGTTCACCACGCACGATCCGGTCGCTCCTGGGCTCGCGCTGCGCGAGACCGTGCACGGCGCACCGGCGCCGACCGGATCCGTCGATCGCGTCTATCCGTCCGCGACCACGACGCTCGACGCGCTGATGGGCGTGCCCGCAACGCCCGACTTCGGGTTGGACGTGCCCGAGGCGGGCGGCGTCGCGGGCGAGCGCGGGATCCTGCACGCGAGCACGAGCCGCATCATCGTCGGGAGCATCGCGGGCGTGCGGGTCATCGAAGGCTCGGGCACGGACGTGGGCACGCTTCCCCACGATGCGAGCGGAGCTCCGATCAGGACGGGCACGGAGGAGATCCCCTTCGTGCTCGTGATCCCGACCGGCGCAGACGTCACGTCGCTGCCGGTGGCGATCGTCGCGCACGGTCATCCGCGCACGATGGAGGACGCGCTCGTGCTCGCGGACACGCTGGGCACGGAGGGCATCGCCGTCCTCGGCTACGACGCCTTCCAGCACGGCGGACGGTCTCTCGGCGCCGTCGACGCGCTCACCGTGAGGGGGGCGGCGGGCGCAGATGGCTTCTTCGAGCACGACCGCTCCGTCGTGCAGGCTCAGATCTTCGCCGGGTCGGGTGTGCCCGACGGCTTCTCCGCCGCGACGGTCTACCGCGAGGGCACGTTCGCTCAGATCCTCGCGGATGCGCTCCTGATGGTGCGGTTCGCCGTGGAGGGAGATCTCTCCGCGATCGCGGCGGCCGATCCGGCGCTCGCGGGCCTCGCCTTCGATCCGGACGCGGTCTTCGTCGTGGGAAACTCCTTCGGGACCTTCGCGGCGAGCGCGCTCCTGTCGATCGAGCCCGACCTCGATGCGGCGGTGCTCAACGTGCCCGGCGGCAGCAACTTTCAGGATCTCTTCGGTTCCGCGATCGGTCGGGTGGCCGTGGACCTCCTCCTGCCGCTGGCCGGCATCCGCGGGCGCCTCGACGAGACCACGCGCCGCAGCGCCTTCGAGCCGATGCTCGACATCGCGTTCTGGATCCTATCGCCCTACGACGCAGCGGCGCTCGCACCGTACGCGTACCTCGACCCGGCGATCGACGGGCCCAGGCCCGACGTGCTGCTCCAGATCGCCGAGCTCGACGAGTTCCTGCCGACCTGGGGAGCGCAATCGGTCGTCGCCTCGCTCGGCGCCGAGCGGATCGGTCCGTTTGGCTTCGTGGATGGCGTGCCGATGGCGACGCTCCCCGTGAGTGGAAACGTCACCACCTCCGCGGGGCCCGTGACCGCCGTCGCGCACCTCTACGAGGGCGCCTCCCATCTCATGCTCGCGACCGCCGTGTCCGCGGTCGGGTTCGAGTCGCCGATCGCGCCGCCGTTCCAGCAACTCGACACTCCGCTCGCGATCGCGAACCCGACCCAGGCCGTCCACGAAGAGATCCGCGCGTTCCTCTCGACCCGCGTGGCGACGGGCCGCGCGCGCATCGAGTGACGACCGTAGGCGACGAGATTCCTCGAGGGCGCCCTGATGCTGTACGTCTGCGGATAGGAAGCATGAACGCCCTACTCGTCGCAGCGGCTCGTCAAGTTAGTTTACGTATAACACCTTCTGCGAAGTTGCCGGTGGTCGAGCCTAGGAGCAGAGGAGAAACTACAGCGACGTCTGGATCGTCGGTGAACGAAACGGCGGCGTTCGGGCCGTCCTCGGCGCTCAGGTCGTCGCACGGGTGAGCGTCCGGTCGCCTGACGATCAAATCGCAGCGCGACTCTATCCCTCGCTACCCCCCTCAGTGGAAGGAGAGCGCCACGCCCGGTGTATCACCTGGTCGATCGAAGAAGGGGACGCGGCGACGTTGGCGCGATGCACGCGAGACATCGTTCGTATCGCGGACGCTTGCTGGGCGCAGATGACGGTCGAGCCACGGCCTCCCGGGCCGTTTGCGCCGGCTGGGCGTTCATGGCGCGAGTGGGAGCCCTATGTGCGAGATCACGCTCCCGACGTGGGCTGGGAGGTGATCCTCGGTCCGGGTCACGTCGCGGCGCTCGGCGGCCACGCAGTGGCTCGAAAGACACTTGCCGCATTCGATCTGAGCGAGCTGCTGTCGTCTCTCGCGTTGTTCCACCGCCTTGATCCCACGCTCTTTCGTGAGCGGACCGTGCCGATCTCCCGGTGTGCTTGATCGCCTCCGCGGAT
>JAYRVK010000698.1:0-9655 GCA_041918555.1 Sandaracinaceae bacterium | reverse complement strand
TCGAGACGTACCCCGGCGAGGTCTACCCGATCGACAACACGTCTTTCTTCGGTGCGCTCGCGGTGCACGACCGCGCGACCGGCGAGGATCACTCCGCGCTGATCGAGCGCCTCTGCGAGGGCCTCGCGACCCGCTACCGCGACCCGCGCTCGGGCCTGCTCTACCAGGCCGTCGACGTCGACGACGGCGCGCCCCTCGACGCCGCGCGCGGCTCGGGCACCGCGCTCGGCGCGTACTTCGTCTCGTTCGCGGACCCGTTCCTCTCGCGCTCGCTCTACGAGTCGATGCGCGCGCGCCTCCTCGTCACGACGCTCGGCTTCGGCACCACGCGCGAGTACCCGCCCGGCGACTTCGGGGTGGGCGACGTCGACTCCGGCCCGGTGCTCCTCGGCCAGGGCGTGAGCGCCACCGGCTTCACCCTCGCCCTCGCGCGGATCCACGGCGACCGCGACACCTTCCGGGCGACCTACGCGACCGCCTCGTTCTTCGGCGGCCCGGTCGATGGGCACTACGCGCTCGGCGGCCCGATCGGCGACGGGCTGCTGTTCGCCCTCGTCACCGCGCTCCCCGCCGAGCGCTGGAGGGACGTGTGAGCACCAAGCAAGTCCTCTTGCGCTTCGGCGCGTGCCTCGCGCTCCTCGCGCTCGACCGGTTGCTGGCGACCCTCGCGATCGAGACGAACGCCGCGGGCGCCCTGCTCTCGCCGGGCGGCGGGGTCGCCCTCGAGGCGTTCGCGATCGCCCTCGCGTTCCTCGGCGTGCGGTTGGCCTTCGTCGTGGTGTTCTGCGGTGCGGTCGCGTGGACCACCGCGGACGCCGTGCGGTACGCGCTCAGTCAGTCGAAACGCTCGTAGTCGTCCTCGCCTCGCGTCGTCACGCGGCGAAGGTGCTGGACGTGCTCGTGCAGCTCGTCGGTTGTCAGCGCCTCGCGCGGAGGGACGAGGTTCGCCGCGCCGAGGCGGCGCGCGATGAGCGCCACGACGGGGTCCGCGTCGTCCCCCGGACAGCCCTCGTAGCAGCTCGTCTCGGGCAACAAGGCAACGGCCCAGACGTGCGGTTCCGCTTCGGCCGGCAAGCACGCGACCGCCCGGCAGGCGTGGTAGGCGGTCTCGTTCTCGTAGTCCTCGAGCGCGCCCTCGAATTGATCGAGGAGCTCACCCGCGGGCTCCTCGAGGTCACACTGGGCGACGAAGCGCCCGAGGGCTCGGACGACCCTGCGCCGCTCCGCGCGCGACCGGTCGAGGCGCGCGGCCATGCGCGCCAGCTGCCGTTGGAAGGTGCGCAAGGAAGGTTGCGCCTCGAGATCGACCGGGTCCCAGATCATACCCAGATCGCACCGGCTCCCGCTCTCATCATCCAGGCAACGGTCGAGGAGCCCCTGGGCGACGGACGCGAGGTCGAGGGGGCTCTCGCCGCCGAGCGAGCCGACCCGGGAGCGCGCGTAGCAGCTCAGCGCCATCCCGCCAACGCGCAGTTGCTCCGCTCCCTGTGCGTCGAGGGTGTCGAGCGGCGCCAGCAACGCGGCCGCGCAGGCCATGACCGCGATTCCGCCGACGAACAGCTTCAGGGGCGTGCGAGTCTTCTTGTCCATCATTCACCTCCCGGGTCAGCGCGCCGACCCAACCTTCTTCTTCACGAGGGCACGCAGGCGGCGCCCCTTCCTCCAGCGGGCGACGCGGCTTACGATCCACACCGACCCACCGATGACGAGGCCGGTGGCCAGCGCGGCGGCATCGACCCCGCTCCGCACCACGTCGGTGACCGCTTCGCGGACCGCGGAGGTCAGGCGCCGAACCCGCCGCTTCACGCGAGCACTTCCGCGCGCGGCCAGGCGAATGCGACCACGACGAGGAACGGGACGAGGGCCCAGACGCCGGGAGGCGGGCTCGCAGTGCAGCCGGTGAGGAGGGGGAGGATCAGGCCGACGAGGAGCAGCGTGCGCATGCCCCTCGTGACAGCACCCGCGAGGCCACCCCAGAAAAGCTCATCCCTGAACGCCCTCCCCACGAGATGGCGGGGGAGAACCCTCGCTGCCGGCCCGGCGCGGTGGGGAGAGTGTTTGGTCAGCGCCGGTAAGCGTCCCGGAGGATCCGGAGCTCCTCGCCGCGGGCGGAGGCCTCCGCCCGGACGGCCTCGCCGCGAAGCGCGGAGAGGACCGCTCGCTCCGTGTCCCCGAGCGCCTGGGGCGTTCGCTCGACGAGGGTCTGCTCGACGAGCATTGCGGCGACGGGGTCGGCGATCGCGAAGAGGATCGGGAAGGTGAAGAGCACGCGCTCCACGTCGGCCAGGAGCTGCGGGCGAACCTTCGGGTGGACGTTCCCGTTCGCGAGGTCGAGGAGCGGCTTGGTGAGCCGCATCGCCTCCAGCCCCCATGCGCTCAAGCGAGTCGACGCGTGGGTCCGCGGCTCGCCCACACACGCGACCCGGGCCGCCCATCGGCACAGCGCGGGGAGCGCGTCACGCGGATCCGACGGATCGCGGCGCAGCGACAGGAGGAAGGACAGTCCGATGAGGCCCGAGGCCATCGCCAGGTTGGGCGTCTCGAGCGCGAGGGCTCGGCACGCTTCGCGGACCCACGGTCGCCCGTGCCCCAGGATCGCGGCCATGAGATCGTCGGCGACGACGCCCGGGAGGCCCAGCGCGTTCCGTCGACCGAGCTCGAGCAGCTCGGCACACGTCTCGCGGACGTCCGCCGCGTCGAGCGTCGCACGGCGGTGCGCGTCGACGTGACAAAGCGTGAGGGCGAGGGCGCGCGTCGGGCTCGGCGACGTCGTGTCCAGGGACTGGATCAGCGGGGCGATCGCGGAGCCCAACCCCGCGATGAGACCGCCGCCGACGCACACCAGGTGGCCCGTGACGGAGGCGAGCGAGCCGGGCTCGGCCCAGAGCGAGAGCGACGCCGCGGGCGCGCCGCGCTCGTGGGCGAGCGTGAGGAGGCGGCGCACGAGCGCCGCAGCGGTCGGGGGACCGCCGCCACCGGCGCGGCAGCTCCGCGCGAGTGAGCCGAGCGCGGGGTCGTCCACGCCCTCGAACGCGATGCCGAACGCGTGCAGGTCGTGGGCCGCCCGCGGCGCTTCCGCGTCGATCCGTGGGTGGGCGAAGCGGAAGGTTCTCTCGCGCGCTCCGAAGATGCCCAACGGATCGCAGACCACGTCCATCGGCGCGAAGCCCCCCAGATCGCAGAACGCGTGGAGCCAGCCGCCCATCGGGATCACGTGCTCCGGCTTGAGGTCGCCCACCACGAAGCGCTGCGTGTGGGCGGCGCGCAGGAAGAGCGCGGCCGAGAGCATCGCCTCGAGCGGGTCGTTCTCCGCGAGCTCTGCGCCCAGGCCCCCGGTCCAGTCGACCCGCAGATCGTTCATCACGAGGGCGGGGAGCATCCGGTCGGTGAGCGCGAGCTCCGCGAGGGACGGCACGCTCGTCCCGATGAGGGGCAGCGGCAGCGCGGCGCGGACGACCGCCTCGCGGAGCAGCGACGGCCCGTCCTCGGGCCGCGCCGCCACCTTGATGAGCATGTCTGGGTCCTCGCGGACCGCGAACACCGGGTTGCGCCCGGAGCTCGATCGCTCGTCGAGCGTGAGCTCGCGCTCCGTGCGCACGGGATCCTCGCTCTCTCCCAGCGTCCACGCACGGATCCGGTAGCGACCGGGTGCGAGCGTCGGCGGAGGCGCGTCCGCGCGGGCCGAGCCCCACCCGGGCTCCGACCTCGTCGGCTCGTCCTCGCTGGCCATGTCCCCGAGTCGGAGCCTACCATCGACGCGATGCTCCACGTCCGCATCTGGACGGACCACGGGGTGGTCACGCGCGACGTCGAGCGCCTCGATCGTGAGCTCGATCGAAGCGACTCGCTCTTGTCGAGCTCCGCCCCGCCGACGTTCGAACGGGATCGCGTCGTCGCCGGGAAGAAAGGCCTCGCCTTCTTCGACAATGCAAGTCTCATGGACGCGTTCGAGGCGCGCGGCGTGGTGCGGTCGAGCCTCCGCGAGCCCTTCCGGTGGGTGACGGACACCGCCGCGACGGTGACGTACTTCGTACTGCCGAGGCAGGACCCGGGCTCGCTCGCCGTCGGGTCCGTGGCGCGCGCCCTCCAGATCCTCGAGCCCGGAGAGGCAGCACCCGCGACCTACCCCATCACGCTCCTCCTCGGGAGCCAAGTCCTCGAGGTGATCCCCCACGCCGCCGCGACGAGCTCCGCCCGTCCACTCGCGGACCTTCGCACGACGCAACGGCGAGCCGCCGACCCGCAGGCGCCCGACGCCGCGTGCCCGCACTACCTCCTCGAGCCCCTCACCGGCCTCGGGGCGGCCGAGGTCTGCGTCCTCGGCCACCGCGGAAACGCTGACGGAGCCGTCGCCTGGCTCGGGGAGAAGATCCGGGCCTTCGAAGTAGAGGTCGCGCTCGTCCTCCCCGCGCTCGTCGATGGCCGCGTGCAGCTCCTCCGCGTGACCCCGAGTGGGGAGGTGCAGATCGCCTACGTCGCGCGACCCGAGTGGGGTCGCACCGACGACTACGAGTCGTTCGGGGAGGCGCGGTACACGCCCCGATCGCCGCTGGCGTCGGCGATCGAGAAGATCGAGGGGTGGATGAAGGTGGTCGGCGCCCAGCGCGCCGCAAACGAGCCGCTGCTCGGGCTTCTTCTCCTCGGCGAGACCGGCACCGGCAAGCAGCTCCTCGTCGACGAGGTCGAACGACGCTTCTCCTATCTCCCCTTCATCCAGCACAACGGAGCGCAGCTCAGCGACCCCGACAAGGCGGCCACGATCCTCTTCGGACACACCAAGAACGCCTTCACGGGTGCGCAGGAAGCCAAGAAGGGCCTCGTCTCTCGAGCTGACGGCGGCTTCCTCTTCCTCGACGAGTTCCACCTGATCCCGGTCGAAGTCCGGCAGCAGCTCCGGACGACGATGGACCCCGGCACGGCCACCCCGGTGGGGGCCGGGGCGACGCCCGAACGGGTCTCGGTAGCGCTGATCGGCGCCACCTCGACCGAGGCGTCAGACCGGGAGAGCCGGGACATGATGGGGCGGTTCCTCGCGGTCGTGGTCCCGCCACTCCGTCACCGGGTGGTCGACCTGCCGGTCCTCGCGGAAGCGATCGGGCGCGGCGTCGTCGAGCAGCTCGGAGGCCCCGCCCGCGACGCGCTCGAGGCGCACGCCTGGCCGGAGAACGTGCGTGAGCTGAAGAAGCGGATCGAGCTCGCCGCGGAGCGGGTACACGGCGAGATCGAGCCGAGTCATCTCGGCCTCGACGCCCCGCCCTCACGGTTCTCGCGCGCGGCGTCGAAGCTCTTGGCCGCGATCAAGGCGAAGCTCCCGACTCCGCTGGCGATCGAGATCCGTGACGTCTCGGACGAGGACCTGCCCGAGCTCTTGCGCGGGAGGAGCTTGTTGTCTGAGAAGAAGAAGAGACTCACGAAGAACGAGCCCGCCGCGCTCCGAACGCTCGCGAAGATCGCGCTCGGAGGCGAGGGCATGCGGATCGGCGACGACCAGAAGCGGCGGCTGAAACCCCTGCTGGAAGCCCTCGAGGTCACGCTGGAGGACCGCGCGCTCGACGAGCTCCTCTTCGCGCTCCGGATCACGTGATCGTGAAGCGCGGCTCGTCGGGCCGAGGGTCGCGGGCCTTCTGGCGACGCACGTGTGCGAGCCCGATCTCGAGGTGTTCCTGCTGGATCACCGCCGGAGGGGGCTCCCTCGGCGGCTCCTCCGGGACGGTCGTCGCCGGCTTCTCCCCGACGGGTGCGGGCGGGCCGGGATCCGGCGGCCGGGGCTGGAAAATGGACCTCTTTGGCGCCGCTTCGGGGGGTGTCTCCGCCGCCTCGTCGAAGGCCAGATCGGCCGCGTGCTCGACCACCTCCACGAGCTCGGCGCCGCTCAGCCCGTCGGCGGCCCGCGCGACCGCCTCGACGTCCACGTCGTCGTCGACCTCCCGCCCGCGCAGCGCGCCTTCGAGAAGCTGGGCCCGCTCCAGATCCGTGCGAGGGCCGTGGACCTCGACGCGGTGCGAGAACCTCCCGGGCCGGAGCAACGCCTCGTCGAGGACATCGGGGCGATTCGTCGCGGCGAGGACCAACACGCCCATGTGCGGCTCGAACCCATCGAGCTTATCGAGGAGCTGATTGAGGGTCTGCTCCCGCTCGTCGTTGCCCCAGCCAGAACCGTCTCCGCGGTGTCGGCCGACGGCGTCGATCTCGTCGATGAACACCACGCAGGGCGCGTGTGCTTGTGCGTTCCTGAACATGTCGCCCACGCGCGCCGCGCCGACGCCCACGAACATCTCCACGAACTCCGACGCGGAGTGGGCGAAGAACGGTACGCCGGCCTCGTTGGCGAGCGCGCGGGCCAGCATCGTCTTCCCCACCCCCGGACGCCCGACGAGCAAGGTGTGCCGGACCTTCGCGCCGACGGCGCTCGCCGCTCGAGCGTGGGAGCTCTTGAAGATCCGTATCGTTCTGCGCAGCACTCGGATGGCTTCGGTGGCACCGATGACGTGGTCGAGCCGCACCGCGTCCTGGGAAGCGCGCAGACGATGGCGTGACTTGGTGAAGTCCGTGCGGGGTTCCCTTCCCCGCGAGGTGAAGATCACCCAGGCGAGCGCGAGCAGACCGAGCAGGACCAAGCCGGCGGCGACGAGGGTGACGGTGTCACCGACCGACCATGGCGGCGACTCGAAGCGTACCGTGACCCCCGATCGCGCGAGGTCAGCTGCGAGGTCGGGATCCGGGGACGGCCCGGTGGTCACGCGGGACGAGCCATCTTCCGTGGTGTACTCGATCGTCTCGCCTCGGTAGGTGACCTGGACCACCTCGCCGTCCCGGGCGGCGCGGACGAACTCGGAGAAGTCGGACGGGGTCGGCGCGTCGCCTCCGCGGCCGACGAGGAAGTAGATCGAGAGGGCCACCGCGATGAGGGCCACCCATAAGAGCGCAGTCTTTTGGTTCTGTGTCATGCCGCCGTCTCACAGCATCGCCCGCGCCACGGCCGTCTGCACCGCGCGCCGCGCGTCGTCCCCAGGATATCGATGGGGACAGGCCCTCGTCGCCTCGATGGCGATCGGCGGCACGGCGCGTGCGGTGGGCAACGCATGGACCAACGTATCGAGCTCACCCCGCGCTGGGGCCTCTGCCACGCCTGCGCCCAGATCGCGCCGCGCGGCGGGCGATGCGCGAACTGCGACCACGGCCCGCCGCCGGACGCCGCTCTCGCGGGCTGTCTCTCCGTCCTCGCCACGCTGATCTCCGCGCCGTTCACGTTCGCGCTCGCCGACCACCTCACCGGCTCGACGGTCATCGGCGTCGGGGCCGCCGCGTCGCCGATCGTCGTCGCGGTGGTCGTCACGAAGATCCGAGCGGCGCTCGCGCGCCCGCGCGGCGGTGGCCTCGTCACGGTGGAGCGCGCTCACCTCGACGCGATCGCCGCCTGCCGCGTCGCCGAGGAGCGGGCGATCCGCGCGCTCGGTGGACCGAGCTCGCAAGTCGCGTGGCGTACAGCGGCGGCGGCGGTGCGTGAGGAGCACCGCCAGGCTCGGCGTCACGCGGAGGCCCAGCGCGAGTGGGTGCGTGCCGAGGTGGCTCGGATCCGTGAAGCGGCCGCCGCGGCGCCGCCCTGGGCATTCGGGCGGCTCCGCGAGGTCACCGAGAAGACCCTCCGGCGCGCGGAGGCCGCCGACGATGGCTCGTCGGAGGCCCTGGCGGTGCTCACAGAGGTCGAGACGCTGGCGCGCGAGCTGCACCACGGGGTCGCCCTCGCCGAGGCCGCCGTGACCATCGCCAACGCCGCGGGCGTCGAGCTTCCGACGACAACGACGTTTGACCCCTACGCGCAGGCGGATGCAGTCCTGGATCGGATTGAAGCCCTCCACGAGATCGAGGATCTCGCGACGGATCACGATGTCTTCGGAACACGCAATGCACGTTGACAAGCCGCACCACCTGCTCCTCCAGGGCGGCGCGCTCGCGCTGGCCGTGATCGCGGCCACCGCCGCGCTCGCTCAGCTGGCGAGCGCGCTCGGCCGGTTGCCGGCTGCGATCGCCCTCCTCGCGACCCCGCTGATCTTCGCCGCGGTCGCGCTCGGGCTCGTCGCGATCGCGCTCCTCGCGGAGGGCGTCGCCATGCTCCTCGGCCCTCGCCCTCCGTCCACGCCACCGAGCCCCCCGAGCGGCGGACCGTTCCGCACGGCGCCGCCGATCGTCGCCTGCCGTCCGAGGGTCGCACGCTGGTACCACCGCGCCGCGCGCCTCGTCGCAGGCAGCGGTGTCGCGGTCGCGGACCTCGCGGCGTACGACGCCCTCCTCGAGTCGACCTGGCTGGACGCGCTGCCCGTCGGTCTCGAGGTCGCCGTCGTCGTCGCGTACCTCTTCGTCCTCTACACCGCGGCGCTCGTCGCGATCGCTGGCCTCGCGGGACGTGCCGACGAGGACGACCCGCCCTCGTCGATCAGTTCAGGAGGAACGTGAAGACGCGGAAGTCGAACGAGAGCTGCCAGACGTCGGTGACGATCGAGTCCGGCGTCACCGAGTCGTCGAAGAAGCGCGGGAACGCGAAGCGCACCGTGAGATCCATGTAGGGCCCGCGCCGCCAGCCCGGAATGACCGCGCCCGCAAAGAACGCGAGCGGCACGATCGGCGCGTCGTACTGCTGCCCCGGCAGGATCACCCCGCTCGTCACGCCGAGGAACGCGTAGTCGGTGATCGACACGCCGACGTCCGCGCTGAAGGTGAGGTCCACGACGGGGTCGAGATCGCCCGCGGTGTTCGAGGTGAAGTAGATCGACGCGATCGGCACCGAGAAGTCGATCCGCAGCACGTCGCCGCCGTGGATCCGCGCGCGGAGCGCCGCGTCGACGCTCGCCACGTCGAGGAACGCCGAGTGCGAGAGCAGCGTCGCGAAGGGCAGCGCCTCACGGGCGCCGCGCGGCGAGGCCACCGGGATCGTCACGTTCAGGCTCAGCCCGAGCTCGAATTCCGGGATCGCGAACAGCTGGAACGTCGTCGCGAGCGCGGGGCTCTCGTACTCGACGCTCGGCGCGAGCCGGAGCGGCACCGCGACCAGCGTGATCTCCCAGAAGTCGAAGATCGCGTAGGACGCCCCGAGCCCGAGCCGGACCAGCGCGTCGCCCGCGGGCACGCCCTGCACCTCGAGGCCCAGGCGCGGCACGAGCATCCCCTGGCGCAGCGTCATCGGGTGCCGCGCCCACGCGGTCGGGTAGTTGCGCTCGGTCTCGTGCTCCACGAACTCGGTCACGGGCGGCGGCGCCTGCGCCTCGCGCGGCCGATAGATGCTGCGGCCCTCCGTCTGCCCGAGGGTCAGGCTCTGGCGGCACTGCGCCGCGCAGCCGTCGTCGTCGCAGTCGACGATCGAGTCCCCGTCGTCGTCCACTCCATTTGCGCACTCCTCCGGGCCCTCCTCCACCTCGGCCGCGCGCTGCCGCGTCACGCAGAAGATGAGCTGCGCGCACCCGTCGTCGTCGCAGTCGACGAGGGTGTCCCCGTCGTCGTCGGTCCCGTTCTGGCAGAGCCGCGGCGTGTTCTCGACGACCTGCGCGGCGGCGACGGAGGGAGACAGGAGCAACAGCAGGGCGAGCGTCGATCGCACGGCGGCGATCGTAGCAGGGGCCATGGAGGGCCCGTCCAACTCCCGGCCGGCCGCAACCTCTCC
>JAYRVK010000697.1:0-20742 GCA_041918555.1 Sandaracinaceae bacterium | reverse complement strand
TCCGCGTGGAGCTCGAGGCGCTCGACGGCGAGGATCCGTTCCCCCTCGACGACGTCGCGGTCGCGCCGAGCCCCGCCGCGCGGCGGCTCCCCGTGTTCCTCGTGGGCGACGCGCCCCCCGCGGTGGCGCGCGTGCTGCGCGCGGATCGCGAGGTCGAGCTCTACGCGACCTCGCTCGCGCGGCTCGCGGAGCGCGACGCCGACGCGCCGGCCCTCGACGGCCTCTTCGTCTACGCGGGCGCGGTCCCCGACGAGCCGCCGGTCGGCGACTCGCTCGTCGTCGCGCCCGCCGGCGACTCGGTGTTCGGGGTCCCCCTCGGCGCGCGCGTCGAGCGGCCCCTCGTGGTGTCGTGGGAGGAGGGCGATCCGCGCCTGCGCTTCGTGCGCTTCACCGACGTCACGCTCGGCGCGATCCGCCCGATCGAGGGCGGCTCCGCGCGCGCGCTCCTCACCACCGACGCGGGCGCCGCGATCGCCGCGCTGACGCGGCCGGACGGCGAGACCACCCTCGTCGCCTTCGATCCGGCCGACGGGGACTGGACGACGAAGCCCGGCTTCGTCGTGTTCTTCCGCAACGTCCTCGAGCGCGCGCGCACGCGCCGCGCCGCGGGCGGGATCCCGCCCGGCCCGCTCGGCGCGCCGCTCCGCGTCGCGGTCCCCGAGGGCGAGCGCGTGTCGGTGCGGACGCCCGGCGGCGACACGGTGCTCGCGACCTCGCGCGGCGGCGTCGCGGTCGTGGACGTGCCGGCCGAGCCCGGCGTGTTCGTGGCCGAGGTCGGCGGCCGCGAGCGCTTCGCGCTGCGGCACCTCCTCGACCCCGAGGAGAGCGACCTCTCGCCGCGCGCCCAGTTCGCGCGCCGCGGCGGAGCGGGCGGCGGCGTCGCCACCGTCGAGCCGATCGAGCACCGCGAGGCGTGGCCGTGGCTCGTCGGCGCGCTGCTCGCCCTCGTGCTGCTCGAGGTGCTGTGGGGCACGCGCAAGGGGGCGCCCGCGTGATCCGCCTCGCCGCGCCGTGGATGCTCGCGATCGGCGTGCCGATCGTGCTCCTCGTGCTGTGGCGCATCCGGCGGCTCCCGCGCACGCACGCGGGCTGGACCCGCCGCGCGGTGCAAGCCTCGTTGCTCCTCGCGGCGCTCGCGGGGGCGCTCGCGCTCGCGCGGCTCGAGCTCGGCCGGACCATCGATCGCGTGGCGGTCGTCTTCCTCGTCGACCGCAGCCGCAGCGTCGAGGGCGCGGACGATCCGCTGGCCCCCGTGAACGCCGCGACCGCCGCGATGCAGCCCGACGACCTCGCGGGCCTCGTCGCGTTCGGCGCCGTCGCCGCCACCGAGGTCGCGCCCTCCCCGCGGCCCTCGTTCGGCGTCGCGCGCGCGTCGATCGCGCGGGACGCGACGGACATCGGCGCCGCGATCCGGCGCGGGCTGGCGGACCTGCCGGGCGATCACGTGCCGCGCATGGTCCTGATCAGCGACGGCGCCGAGACGCGCGGCGACGCGCTGGCCGCGGCCGCGGTCGCGGCGGGCCGCGGCGTCCCCATCGACGTGGTCGCGATCGAGCGCGCGCCGCGCTCCGAGATCGCGGTCGAGCGCGTGCGCCTGCCGCCCGTCGCCGACCCCGACCAACCGCTCGAGCTGCGCGTGGTCACCCGCGCGACCGACGCGGCGCGCGTGCGCGTGGTGGTGCGGCGCGACGGAGCGCCGATCGCGACGGGCGAGACCGAGATCCGCGCGGGCGCGGACGTGCTCACGCTGCGCGAGATCGCGCCGGCGCCGGGCGTGCATCGCTACGAGGTGCTGCTTGAGCCGCTCGACGCGGGCTCGGACTCGACGCCCGAGAACAACGAGGGCTCCGCGCTGATCCGCGTCTCGGGCGGCTCGCGCGCGCTCGTCCTCGCGGAGCGCCCCGACGAGGCGCAGGCGGTGGCGGCGGCCCTGCGCGACGCGGGCGTCGAGGTCGCGCTCGGCGGCGTCGAGCGCGTGCCCGCCGACCTCGCGGAGCTCGCGACCTACGACCTCGTGGTGCTCTCGGACCTGAACGCGCGCGCGTTCACCGACGCGCAGATGAGCGCGCTCGCCGCGTACGTGCGCGATCTCGGCGGCGGCCTCCTCATGGCGGGCGCGCGCGACGCGTTCGGCCTGGGCGGCTACTCGTTCACGCCCATCGAGGAGGTGCTGCCGGCGACCTTCGATCTGCGCCGCCGCCGCGATCGCGCGTCGCTCGCGATGGTGATCGCGATCGACAAGAGCGGCTCGATGATGGTCGAGGCGGTGCCGGGCACCACCAAGCTGGCGCTCGCGAACGAGGCCGCCGCGCGCTCCGCGATGCTCCTGTCGGCGCTCGATCGCGTCGCCGTCGCGCACGTCGACACCGAGGTGAGCTGGACGCTCCCGATGACGCCCGTCGAGGACCCGCAGCGGATCGCCGCGATCGTGCGCGGCGCGGAGCCCGGCGGCGGCGGGATCCTCGTCGACATCACGCTCGAGGCCTCCTACGAGGCGCTCGACGATCAGCCCACGCAGCTCAAGCACCTCTTGCTGTTCAGCGACGGCTCGGACTCCGAGGAGATGACGAACGCGCGCGCGCTCGTGCGCGACGCGGCGGCGCGCCACATCACGACGTCGATCGTGTCGATGGGCAACGGCCCCGACACGCCCGAGCTCGAGCAGCTCTCCCGGCTCGGCGGCGGGCGCTTCTACATCGTCGAGGACATGACGCAGCTCCCGCGGATCTTCACGCAGGAGACCATCGCGGCGAGCCGCGCCGCGCTCGTGGATCGCGCGTTCCATCCCGCCCTCGGCGAGCCGTCCGAGGTCACGCGCGGGATCGACTTCGGCGCGGCGCCGGCGCTCGGCGGCCACGCGGTCGTGAACGCGCGGCCGCGCGCGTCGGTGCTGCTCGGCGCGACCGAGGAGGACCCGCTCCTCGCGGTGCACCAGCACGGCGTCGGTCGGAGCGCGGTGTTCACCACCGATCTCGGCGCCGCGTGGGGGCGGCCGTGGCTCGCGTGGGACGGCTACGCGGCGCTCCTGGGGCAGCTCGGGCGCTCGCTCGCGCGCTCACCGGAGCGGCGCGACGCGCAGATCGGCGTGACCCTCGACGGCGGCCAGGGCCAGATCCGGGTCGAGGCGGTCGACGAGCTCGGTCGCGTGCGGAACTACCTCGATCTGTCGGCGACGATCGCGGGGCCCGGTGGGCGCTCGAGCGAGGTCGCGCTCACGCAGACCGCGTCCGGCCGCTACGAGGCGAGCTTCGACGCCGACGCGCCGGGCCCGTACCTCGTCACCGTGCGCGAGCGCGGCGAGGGCCTCGTCGGCTCGGCCGGCGTGGTGCGCGCGCGCGGCGACGAGCTCCGCGGCGAGGGCACCGACCACGCCACCCTCGCGCAGATCGCGGCGCTGACGGGGGGCACCGTCCGCGAAGGCGCGCTCGAGCGCGTGTTCACCGAGCGCCCGCCCGCCGTCTACGCGTACGCGCCCGCGTGGCGCGAGCTCGTGATGGCCTCGATGATCCTGCTGCTGCTCTCGGTCGCGCTCCGGCGCCTGGTCCTCCCCACCCGGCGGCGCGCCTCGAAGACCGCCGTGGCCGCGCACCCTGCAACGAACGTTGCGGGGGTCCAGACGCCGCCCGCCGCCGCGCCCGCGCCGGCCGCGGACGCGCCCGCCCCCGGTCCGGACGAGCCGCCGCCCGAGACGCCTGCGCCCGAGGCCCCGCCCGACACGCTCGCGGAGACGCTCCTCGCCCGCAAGAAGAAGAAGCGCTGAGCCCTATTCGGGCCGCAGCGTGAGCAGCGTCGTGAACGGCGCGAGGCACGTCGGGCAGCCGGGCGTGGTGATCGTCGCCTCGAGCGTGAAGAACACGTCGACCGGCATGAAGCCGTCGGCGCTCACCGTCAGCGTGTACTCGCCCGGCGCGAGGTCCCGGATCCCGCAGTACACGAACGCGCCCGCGTTCACGCACTCGATGCCGTCGGGGGCCCCGGTGACGAAGACCTGCGAGGCGTCGTCGACCCCCATGATGCGGAGCTGCACGACGTCTTGACACGGCTCGCAGCGCCCCGCGTCGGCGGGCGAGGGGCCCGCGTCGATGCCCTCGTGCGTGCTCGTGCACCCGAGGGCGCCCAGCCCTGCCACCATCACCAGCGCGCCGACGATCCCTCTGTGCATGCGCGCCCCCGAAGATACCTCAGGTACCCTCACCCCGCGGGAGCCGGTGTATAGATGAGCCGTGGAGGTGAGCCGATGAGATGGGTCCTCGTCCCCGTGGACGGCTCGGACGGCGCGAGCGCCGCCGCCGCGCTCTCGGTCGAGCTCGCGCGCGGCCTGCGCGCGGGGATTCTCCTGCTCCACGTCTACGACGCGCCGACCGCGGCCGCGCTCGGGCTCGCGCACCTCTCGAAGGAGGACGTGGAGAAGGTCAAGGCCGACCTCGCCGGCGGCGCGTTCGAGTCGGCGCGGCGCGCGATCGGCGACGCCCCCGATCTGACGATCGAGACCCTCGTCGCGATGGGCAACCCGGGCCACGAGGTGGTGACCCAGGCCCAGGTCTCGAGCGCGGAGCTCGTGGTGATGGGGAGCCGCGGCCTCTCGGCCGTGAAGAGCTGGCTCCTCGGCAGCGTGAGCCAGTACGTGCTCCACCACGCGCACTGCCCGGTGGTGATCGTCCCGCCGGAGGGCGGACGCGGGGCCTAGGCCTCGGTGCCGAGCGCGGCGCGGAGCTTCGCCAGGGCGAGCGCCTCGAGCTGGCGGACCCGCTCGCGGCTGAGGTTCAGCTGCTCGCCGATCTCGCGGAGCGTGAGCCCGTCCGGCTCGCCGTCGATCCCGAAGCGCCGCCGCAGGATGAACTGCTCGCGGGGCGAGAGGACCGAGAGGATCTTCGCCGCGGTGCCCTCGCGCTCGCGCGCGATCACCTGGTCGTCCGCGCTCTGCGCGGAGTCGTCGCAGAGCATCTCGTCGAGCGAGCGGTCCCCGTCGTCGCCCATCGGCGCGTGGAGCGAGATGCTCCGCGTGCGCGCCTCGAGCGAGCGCCGGGTCTGCTCGAGCGTCATCCCGACCTCCTGCGCGAGCTCCTGCTCGTTCGGGATACGGCCGTACTTCTGGGTGAGCTCGCGCTCGGCGCGGCGGAGCCGCTTGCGCTTCTCGGTCATGCCGAACGGCACGCGCACGGTCTCGGCGTGGCGCGTGACCTCGCGCGCGATCGACTGGCGGATCCACCACGTCGCATAGGTGGAGAAGCGCGTGCCCACGCGGTGATCGAACTTGTCGACCGCGCGCATGAGGCCGAGGTTGCCCTCCTGGACGAGGTCCGGGAACGGCACGCCCGAGCCGCGGTACGCCTTGGCGAGCATCACGACGAGGCGGAGGTTCGCCTCCGCGAGGTGGTTGCGGCGCCGATCGAGCTCGCGGCGCGCCTCGCCGAGCGTCGCGGCGATGCGACGCAGGAGCGCGCGCCGGCGCCCGAGCACGAGCTCGGCGCGGCGCACCGCCTCGACGGCGTTGGGATCGTCGCGGCCGTCGGTGTCGACGAACACGTCGAGCTCGTGCCCGACGCGCTCGATCACCGCCTGCATCCGCTCGCGGTGCAGCTCGATCCGGCGCACGACCTTGGCGCGGCGCTCCCAGCCCTTGTCGCGCGCGAGGCGCCGATCCACGACCGAGCCGGTCTGCCGCAGCGCGAGCTTCTGGCACCACGCCTCCGCCTTGCGGGCGTCGTCGAGGCGCTTGAGGAGCAGCGTGTGCCCGGCCTTGCCCTCGTACGAGCCGAGGTGCGTGAGCTCGAGCACCGAGAGCTCGTCCGCGACGAGGCGGTCGTACCACTCGGCGAGCTCCGGCAGGGCGATGCCCGCCTCGAGGATCATGTCGAAGCACAGGATCTCGGCCGCCTCGATGTGCGTCGCCGCGGCGACCTCCCCTTCGCGGTCGAGCGGCGGCGTGAGGTCGCCGAGCCCCGCGAGGTAGAGGTCGAAGGGGTCGCGAAGGCTTCGAGGCCGCGGGCGTACCCGTGCGGCGGTTGCAGTGTTCTTCTTCATGGTCGGGTGGGGATCGGTACCGCGCGGCGGGAGAGGGCTCCGGGCTGGGCCCGGTGCGCGCTTCCTCCCCCAAGGAACGTCGAAAACTGACCGCTCCGCCGTCGCGGGCACCCGAATCATGAGGAAGAACCGCCCGCGTGCAACCCGAAATCATGGGCGCGCGAAAGTTGCGAAAGCTCGAACCGCCTCCTAGCTCGCGACGAGACGAACGCTGGGGTTTTCGGGGGTCCGGCGGCGCCGCGCCTCCGCCTCGGCGGCCAGGTCGACGGGGAGCTCGAGGGGGATCGCGAGGGTCGGGGTCTCGTCGCTCCGGATGCAGGCCGCGACGCGGCCGAGGAGATCCGCGGTCTCGTCCAGGAGGCGGGCCCCGACGAGGGCCCGCAAGCGCTTGGCGGGATCGTCCGGCGCGTCGTTCAGCGCAGCCTCGAGCGCCCGCTCCAAGATCGCGTCCGCGCGCTCGGGCCGCAGCAGGGCGTGGAGCTCGCGCTCGAGGATCCGGTGGGCGAGGTCGAGGGCGCGGCGCTGGCGGTCGTCCATGCGAGGCCACTCAGCAATGCTCGATCCAGCCGGCGGGACCGGCGGTCGCGGGAGAGGCTGTCTCTCCGAGGGACCAGGTGGGGTCGGACGAATCGCGCGCGGGTTAACACTCTCTTCAGACCCGGTGCGTCGATTGGGTGCACTCCGAGAGACCCCTCGCTCCCATCCCCCCGGCGGGGACGATCGCACCATCCCCTCCCTCCCGCGGTCGTCCCCGCCTTTTTATATCCGCCGACTTCAAACAAACCTGTTGACACAAAATAAACCCGGTTTATATCTCCGAGCGTGTCGAGCGCCGGACGGAAGGCGGACCGAGTCGCGGACGATCTCCTCCGGAGGATCGTCGGTGGGGAGCTGCCGGTGGGCTCGCTGCTTCCCAAGGAGGCCGAGCTGGCCGCCGAGCACGGGGTCAACCGCTCGGTCGTGCGCGAGGCGATCAAGCTCCTCGAGGTCCACCGCCTGGTCCGGCCCATCAAGCGCCGGGGGACCGAGGTCCTCGATCCCACCGCCTCGGTCAGCCCCGAGGTGCTCCACGCGATGCTCGCCCCGCGGCCCGGCCGCATCGATCGGGACCGGCTGCGCGACTACCTCGAGATCCGCGCGACCCTCGACGTACAGATGTCGGTCCTCGCCGCGGAGCGCCGCACCGACGCGGATCTCGCGGCGCTCGACCGTCAAGTCGACGTGCTCGCTACGATGATCGGTCAGCGCGAGCGCTACCACGCCGAGTCCGATCACTTCGCGCGGCTCGTCGCGCACGCCACGCAGAACCGCATCTTCGAGATGCTCGTGTGGTGGAACCAGCAGATCGCCGCGGAGCTGCGCGACGTGCTCAACGCGGTGCGGCCCGCGAACGAGCCGCACCTCCTCGGGGTGCGCACGCTCGTGCGGCTCATCCGCGAGCGCGACGGAGCATCGGTCCGCACGCTCGTGTCCGCCTATCACGACTGGGCGACGCCCCGCACCCTCGCGGCCGCGGCGCTCTCGACCGGACAGCCCTTGGACCACCTGCTCGGAGGACCCCCGCGATGATGACTCCCACCACGACGGCGACGACCGCTCCCCTCTCCGCGACCCGCCGCATGGGCCGAGGCTCCCTGACCCGCGTGGGCGACGTGAACGTCCTCTCCGTCGGCGGGAGCTTCTACGACATGGGCTACCAGCACGGCGTCCTGCTCGCGGAGGAGATCCGGCGCGGGCCGATCCCGTACTACCGGCGGATGGTCGAGACCCTGATGGGAAAGGGCACGCTCGGCCCGCTCTCGGGCCTCGTGTGGCCGGCGCTCCAGCGCACGGTGGGGCGGCGCGTCGCGGAGGGGATGCCGCGCTTCGCGCAAGAGACATTGCGCGGGGTCGCCGACGGCGCCGGGCTCGACGCGCGCACGTTCCTGGACGGCTGCACGATGCCGGACTCGCTGATGTGGGTCGTCGCCCGCATGATGCAGCTCCGGGGGAACGGGCCGGCCGTCGCGCATCGGATCGGCCTCGAGCTCGGGTGCACGAGCGCGGTCGCGTGGGGCTCTGCCACCAAGGACGGCGCGCTGCTGCACGCGCGCAACTTCGACTACCACGGCGTCGGCTGCTGGCCGAGCACCAAGACCGTGATCTTCCACGAGCCCGACGAGGGCCAGCGCTACGTGAGCGTCGCGGCGGCGGGCGTGGCCCTCGGCGGGATCACCGCGATGAACGAGTCGGGCCTCTCGCTCACGGTGCACCAGCACATGTTCACCGACCGCACGAAGCTCGGCGGCGTCCCGATCGGGCTCGTCGGGGACATCGTGATGCGCGAGGCGAAGGACCTCGACGACGCTCGGCGCATCCTCGGCGAGCACACGCCGATCGGCTGCTGGACCTACGTGGTCACCGACGCCCACGCGCGCGAGGTGCTCTGCTACGAGGAGAACCCGGAGCGCGCGGTCGCGCACCGATTCTCGTCGGACGAGGAGACGCTCGGCTACGCGAACATCTACCTCGACGAGGCGCTCGGGGAGACCGAGGTCTCGCTCTACGGCTCGTACTGGCGCCACAACGAGGGCCGGCATCGGCGCGCCAACGCGCTGCTCGAGGCGCGCGCGGGCGCCCTCGATCCGCAAGGGATGGCAGAGATCCTCGGCGACGTGGGCGCGAGCGAGTGCCGCCTGCGCGACTCGATCGCGATGGTCCTCACGGTCGGCTCGGTGGTCTTCCGCCCCGCCGACGGAACGCTGTGGGTCGGCACCGGCGAGGCGCCGACGAGCCACGGCACGTTCCTACCGTTCTCGCTCGCCCGGATGGGCCACGCGCCCGAGCGCGGCGAGCTGCGGGTCGAGGCGGCGGGCGAGGCCGCGTTCGAGCGGTTCCGCCGGACGTACGTCGCGTACGTGGACCGCGGCGATCTCGCCCAGGCGCGGGTGCACGCGGACGAGGCGTGCGAGCTGGCCCCCGAGCAGCCCCTCTACCACTTCCTGCGCGGCCTCTTCGCGCTCGAGGCGGGCGACGCCGCGCAGGCCGAGGCCGCGCTCGATCGCGCGATCGCGCTCGGGCACCCGGACGCGGAGCGCGTCGCGGCGTTCCACCTGTGGCGCGGACGTGCAAAGGATCTTGCGGGTCGGCGCGAGGACGCACGGCGCGACTACCGCGCGTGCCTCGGACGGCACGCCGACGTCCCCGTGCATCGCGCGGCCCGCGCGGGCCTGCGCCGCCCCTACGCCGCGAAGCAGTGCGCGCGCATCCACGTGGACGTCGGCCTCGGAGACGTGGTCCTTCCGTAGTCAGCGCAGCCCGTACCGCTCCATCTTCCGGTACAACGTGCCGCGCGCGACGCCGAGGGCCTTGGCGGCCTGCAGCACGTTGCCCTCGAACGCGGCGAGCGCGTGCGCGACGGCGCGCCGCTCGACGTCGTCCAGGGTCTCGACCGCGCCGGGATCGGGCGCGCTCGCCCCGGGGTCGTAGGGCGCGGGCGCGGAGCTCATGCGGCGCACGATCCGCGGCACCTCGACGATCTCCGTCGCGTCGATCGCGGTGAGGCTCGCCACGCCCTCGACGAGGTTCGCGAGCTCACGCACGTTCCCCGGCCAGTGGTAGCGCTCGAGCTCCTGCATCACCTTGGGCGCGACGCGCAGCGGCCGGCGGCCGTGGCGCTGGGCGTGCCGCTCGAGGTGGTGCTCGATCAGGATCGGGACGTCGCCGGGGCGCTCGCGGAGCGGCGGGAGCCGCAGGTGGACCACGCGGAGCCGGTAGTAGAGGTCGAGCCGGAACGCGCCGTCGGCGACCGCACGCTCGAGATCGCGATGCGTCGTCGCGATCACCCGCGC
Source organism: Sandaracinaceae bacterium (assembly GCA_041918555.1). Classification (GTDB taxonomy): domain Bacteria; phylum Myxococcota_A; class Polyangia; order Polyangiales; family Sandaracinaceae; genus JACKEC01. The sequence continues at coordinate 10,888 of JAYRVK010000697.1, read as the reverse complement.
GTGCACGGGGATCGGGCGCGTGCCGCCGAGCCGCAGGACGCTCCGCTCCTGGAGCACGCGGAGCAACTTGGCTTGCATCTCGTACGGCATGTCGCCGATCTCGTCGAGGAGGATCGTGCCGCGCCCGGCGAGCTCGAAGCGCCCCGCGTGCCCGCCCTCGCGCGCCCCCGTGAACGCGCCGCGCTCGTAGCCGAAGAGCTCGCTCTCGAGGAGCTCGCGCGGGATCGCGGCGACGTTCACCCCGACGAACGGGTGCATCGCGCGCGGTGACGCGTTGTGGATCGCCTGCGCGAGGAGCTCCTTGCCCGTGCCGCTCTCGCCGGTCAGGAGGATCGGCACGTCCGCGACCGCCACCCGCCGCGCGTCCGCGACGACGTCGAGGAACGCCGCGTCGCGCCCGACGAGATCCTCGAAGGTGAAGCGCGCCGACGAGCCGACGAGCTTGTGGGCGAGCTGCCGCGCGCGCCCGAGCTCCTGGATCGTGAGCACCATCCCGCCGTCGTACTTGCGCGCGCGCACCAGCACGTCGACGTGGGGGAGCGGGACCGGCTCGTCCTCCACCGCGCGCTGCGCCGCCTCCGCGAGGGCGGCGAGGCCGGGCAGATCGCGCAACATGCGACCGACGACGTCCTCGCGGGTGACCGCGAGCAGCGCCGCGCCGGCGCCGTTGATCGCGCGGACGCGCCCGACCCCGTCGAGCGTCACGATCGCGTCGCGGATCGCCTCGAGCGTCGCCGCGTCGCGCGCGGCCGCGAGCCGCAGCGCCTCGCCGGTGCGCGCGTGCTCGTAGGCCGCGATCGCCACCGACGAGATCACCTGCAGGCGCTCGACCTCCGCGGCCCGTCCTCCGCGCCCGACGCCGCGCAGCACGAGCACGCGATCGGTCTCCCCCACGCGGATCGGGACGATGCCGAACACCCGCTCGTCGGTGCCGAGGATCCGCGCGCCGCCCTCGGCGAGGACGCTCGCGAGCGCGGTGGCGAGCGCGTCGAGCTCGGGCGGGCGCGGCCCCGCCTCGGCGACCACGTGCCAGCCCCCCCCCCGCGCGATCCCGAGCGTCGCCGACTCCCCGCCGAGGGTGAGCACGAGGCGCGGGATCTCCGCGTCGAGCGCGGTCTCGGTGGGCAGCACGAAGAGCCCGCGCACGACCTCGACGAGGCGCCCCGTGCGCTCCTTGTCGACGAGCGCGCTCTCGAGCGACGAGATCAGCGCCTCGCCCTGCTCGGACAGATCGGCGAGCGCGTCGCGCAGGTCCTGCTCGATGCGGCCGCGCCGGATCCCCTCCTCGTGGGCCTCCTCGGCGGCGCGGGAGAGATCGCTCGCGCGCGCGCCCGCGCGCCGGATGCCCTCGATCTTCTGCTCGAGCGTGCGATCGACGAGGCGATCGATCGCGCGCCGACCGAAGCGGCGGAACGCGCGGCGCAGGAGCTCCTGGTCGAAGCTCGTCCCGGTGCGCGTGAGCAGCGGGTGCGCGCGCGCGAGCCACTGCGCGGCGCGGCCCGCCCCGGGCTCGAGGGCCCCCTCGACCTCCGCCATTAGGAGGTACGCGCGGCCGAGCTCGTCGGGCGCGCCGAGGCGCGAGAGCTGCCAGACGCCCGCGCTCAGCTCGTTGCGCGCCCGGGTCGGGTCCGGGGGATCGAGGGCGAGCCACGCGCGCGCGCGGATCCGGCGCGCGCGCGCGGCGAAGAGACCGCCGGCCTCGAAGCCCCAGAGCATCGCGAGCGCGCGGCGCGGATCGGCGTCGACGTAGGTGTGCGCGGCGACCAGGCGCGCCAGAGGATGGACCTCGACGAGATCCGCGACCTTCGCGCGCGCGGCGTCGAGCTGCCCCTCGAGGCGCAGCGCCTCGGCGGCGAGCGCGCGGGCGTCGGGGTAGTCGGGCGCGCGGTCCGCCGCGACGAGCGCGCGGTGCGGATCGCCGGACCACACCGCGACGAGCGCGGAGACCGCCGCGTGCCGCTTCGGATCCGCGTCGTCCTTGGCGCCGACGAGCGCGGCCGCGGCCTCCTGCGTGCGCATCGCGAGCGCCGCGAGGAGCGCGATCGACAGCGCGGACTCGGCGCTCGGCGGCTCCGCCCGCGCGAGCTCGAGCCGCCCGGCGAGAGGCCGCTCGCTCCCGAGCTCCTCGATCATGTCAGGTCGGGTTCGGGGAGTGGCGCGATGATCCGCACGCGGTTGCCCGAGGGATCGCGCGCGCGGTACTCGAACACCCCCTCGGGGGCGAGGGTCGGGCCCGGCAGCGTGGGGTCCTCGCGCCCGTCCGTGCGCCAGATGCGATCGAGGATGTCGACGTCGACGAAGACCTCGATGCGCGGACGGCCGTCGTCGCGCTCGAGCTCGTCCACGCGCTCGAGCACGAGCTGCATCCCGGGCTTCTCGAGGACGACCTCCTCGGGGTCCACGCTCATGACCTGGAAGCCGAGCAGCTCGTAGAACGGCGCGGCGAGGCCGGGATCGAGGACCGGCAAGAGGACGAGCTCACCCGAACGGCGCGCGATGCTCATGCCGCTTCAGCCTACCTCACGGCGGATCGTCTGCGCGCGGTCGGGCCCCACCGAGATGAGCGTGATCGGCACCCCGGCGTTGCGCTCGATGAACTCCACGTAGCCGCGCGCGTTCGCGGGGAGCTCGCCCCACGCGCGGCAGTCGGAGAGCGACTCCGACCAGCCCGGGAGCATCTCGGTCAGCGGCTGCATCCGCGACTGCCCCTCGAACGGCGGCTCGTCGCGGACGTTCCCGTCGAGCTCGTAGCCGACGCACACGGGGATCTCCTCGAGGCCGCTGAGCACGTCGAGCTTCGTGAGCGCGACCTCGTCGAAGCCGTTGACGCGCGCCGCGTAGCGCAGGACCGGCACGTCGAACATCCCGCAGCGCCGCGGGCGCGCGGACGTGGGGCTGAGCTCGCCGCCGCGATCCTGGAGCGTCGAGGCGAGGTCCCCCATCACCTCCGAGGGCAGCGGCCCGAGCCCGGGCCGCGTGATGTAGGCCTTCGCGACCCCGATCACGCGATCGATGGTCCGCGGCGAGATGCCGGTCCCCGTGCACGCGCCGCCCGCGACGGTCGAGGAGCCGACGACGAACGGGTAGTACCCGTGGTTCAGGTCGACCATCGTGCCGAACGGGCCCTCGAGGACGACCGTCTCGCCGCTCGCGGTGAGCTCGTGGATCAGGCGCGAGCCGTCGACGATGCGGGCCCGGAGCTTCTCGCCCGCGGCCACGTACTCGTCGTGGACGGCCTTGGGATCGGGCACCTCGCCCCCGAGCTCCCGGAGCGCGTGGGCGCTCGCGTCGATGCTCGCCGCGATGCGCGCCTCGAGCCCGTCGGTCACGAGGAGATCCCCCATCCGGACGCCGCGCCGCGCGACCGCGTCCATGTACGCGGGGCCGATCCCCCGCCGCGGCGAGCCGCTCGCGCCCTCGGACTCGTCCCGCAGGCGATCGAGGGCGACGTGATGGGGCAACACGACTTGCGCACGCTGATCGATCTTCAGATCGCCCGCGAGCGCGCCGTGCCGCTCCAGGATCCCGAGCTCCTCGAGCACGAGCCGAGGATCGAGCGCCATGCCCTGCGCGAGCAGGCACGACTTCCCCGAGCGCAGCGAGCCCGAGGGCACCGCGTGCAGCACGAAGCGCTCGCCCTCGGCGACGAGCGTCGAGCCGGGGCTGTAGCCGCCCGCGTACTGCACGACGAGCGCCGCCTTGGGCGCGATCGCCTCGACGATCTTCCCCTTGCCTTCGTCGCCCCACTGGGCGCCCACCACCGCCACGACCGTCATGAGCCCGTCCTCCCGAGGGCGCCTAGCCTACCCCGAGTCCGGTCCGGAGATCGCGCCTCGTCGCACCGTCGTTGCCAGGGGCCGGCGGCCCGGCGATGATCGCCCCATGCGCGCCTGCGCCATCCTCCTCGCGGCGGCCCTCCTCGCGTCGGCGGGGCGCGCGTCCGCGCAGGGCGGCGAGCCGCCCGAGGCCGCCCGCGCGGCCTTCGAGCGGGGCCGCGACGCCTACGGGCGCGAGCTCTTCACGCAGGCCGAGGACGCGTTCCGCGAGGCGTACTCGCTCGTGTCCCCGACGGACCCGCGCCGCGCGATCCTGCTCCTCAACCCGTCGTCGCGGTGACGGGCTCGCCGCGGCTCGCGGCGGACGTGTCGGCGGGCGGCAACCTGTCGATCGGCCGGATGGACGACGGGACCGTGTACGGCTGGGGCGCCAACGGGTTCTCGCAGCTCGCGTCGGGGATCGCGCCGGGCAGCCTCGCCTCGCCGAGGCGCGCGAGCGCGCTCGACGGCTACCGCGCCGCGGTCACGGGCTTCGGCCACCTGTGCGCCACCACCGCGTCGCCGGGCACCGTGCGCTGCCAGGGCAACAACTTCAACGGCCAGATCGGCGACGGCACCAACACGAACCGCGACACGCCGACCCTGGTGATGTCGCTCTCGGACGCGACGGGGCTCGCCGCCGGAGACACGCACATGTGCGCGCTCCGCGCGAGCGGCGACGTGGCGTGCTGGGGCCGCGGCCTCGACGGGCAGCTCGGCGACGGCGCGGGCGCCTCGAGCAACGTCCCCGTGCGCGCCGCGCTGCCGGCGGCGGCCAGCGGGGTGTGGGCCGGCACGCAGCACGCGTGCGCGCGCACCGACGCGGGCGTGTACTGCTGGGGCGCCAACGGCAGCGGACAGCTCGGCGACGGAACGCGGGACGCGACCCTGGTCCCCGTGCTCGCGTCGCTCCCCGACGCGGTGTCGATGGCCCTGGGCAACTCGCACTCGTGCGCGCTCGCCGGCAACGGCAGCGTGCGGTGCTGGGGCGCGAACGCGGATGGACAGCTCGGCGACGGCACGGTCACCGATCGTCTCGGGCCCGCCGTGGTGGTGCCGATCACCCCGTGAGCGCGGGCCGCTTCCTTGCGCGCCGAGAGAAACGCAGCCAGAGTGGAGGCCGTCGGAGCTCCTCGTGACCTCGACGTTCCTCTGCCTGGCGATCCATGCCTCCCTGCTCGGTGCTCCGGCGCCGTGCGAGGGCGCGCGCGCCGCGGAGGTCGAGTCGATCCAGGGCCTCGACCACCCGGCGCCCTACGAGGAGGCCTCGCTCGCGATCGAGACGGTCGAGGAAGACAGCGAGACCGAGGCGCAGTCTTCGTCCGCCTCGTGCGCGTACGTGCGGCGCGAGCTGCAGACGCGCGAGACGTCCGCGCTCCGCGTGCGCGGCGAAGAGCGCGCGCGCCGCGCCGCGGTCGCCGAGCACGATCCCCGGGGACCACCCGCGCGCTGAGCGAGCGCGCTCCGTCGCTCGCGACGTGAGCGTCGCTCGGGTCTCCCGTGCGCGCGCTGCGCGCCGCCCGTGCGGCGGCGCCGCGGCCCCCGTCGTGTCCTCGGCCTCTCCGGCCTCCGCGATCGTCGCCCGCGCGGCGCGGCGGAGCCGTGGGCCTCCCGTGCTCCCGAACGCGAATCGGAAAGAACCTCGATGCACAGCTCCCCCCACGTCGCCGTGCCGGCCGCCGCGCCGAGCCCGCTGCACGACTCCGCGATCCCGACCGACGCGCCCGAGCGGCGCTTCAGCCTCGAGACCCTGAAGCGCGACGCGCCCGCGGGCCTCGTCACGGGGCTCATGGCGATCCCGCTGACCGTCGGCATCTGCATGATGTCCGAGTACCCGATCCAGACGGGCCTCGCGACGGTCGTGGTCGCCTGCGTGATCAGCTTCGCCGTCTACCTGTTCAAACCCGGAAACCACATCGGGGTCCCCGGCGTCGCGGCGGGGCTCGCGCCGGTCCTCGCCCTCGGGATCCACCACTTCGGCATGGAGAACATGCCGTGGTTGATCTTCCTGACCTCCACGTTCCAGATGCTGATCTGGAAGTACCGCCTCGAGACCTACATCCTGAAGGCCGTCCCGCACTTCCTGATCGAGGGCCTCCTCGCGGGCGTCGGGATCAAGATCGTCGCGAAGTTCTTTCCCTACACGTTCGAGACGGTCGCCACCGGCGGCGCGTTCTGGACGACCGAGCGGCTGATCGTCATGGCGAGCTCCGCCGGGGCGCTCGGGCTCTTCGTGTACCTCCACCGGCGCTTCAAGGACACGAGCCCGGGCGTGCCGTACATCGTCGTGATCGTCGCGGGGATCCTCCTCAGCACGCGGCTCCCGGTCCCGATGCTCGAGGTCGAGCCCGTCCCGCTCCGGCTGGCGTGGCCGCTCCCGCACTTCGAGACCCTGAGCCCGCAGCTCCTCGGCGAGATGGTCGCCTACGCGCTCATGCTCGCGTCGATCGACGTGATCGAGCAGGTGATGAGCAACGCGGCCATCGAGAAGATCGATCCGCTGGGCCGCAAGGCCGACTCGAACAACAGCCTCCTCGTGATGTGGGTCGCCAACGCCGCGTCGAGCCTCTTCGGCGGGATGACGAACCTCGACGGGCTCGCGAAGAGCCAGACCAACCGGATGGCGGGCGCGGTCACGAAGATGTCGATCCTCTTCGTCGCGCTCGTCCTCGGGGTGGTCCTCGCGTTCCCCCAGCTCCTCTCGCACCTGCCCGAGTTCTCGCTCGCGGTCCTGATGATCTTCACGGGGTGGAAGATGATCGCGGGGCTCTACCACGCGGCGCAGCACGGGAAGTACGCGTTCGGGCTGGCGCTCTTCTGCGGGATCCTCGTCTATCTCCTCGGGATCTTCGAGGGCCTGCTCATCGCGCTCGCGGTCCACTCGTTCATCACGTACGTGGTGTACCGCCACGAGAACCTCCCGACGCTCGCGATCCTGACGAAGCTGATCCGCCTCTTCACCGACGAGCAGCATCCGCACGCGACCGAGACGATGAACGTGACCGCGGACCCGGTCTCGGGGGGCCTACGCTACAGCTCGGTCCGGCGCGATCACGGCAAGGACCTCGACACCTTCATCACCGACTGGGCCGAGGCGCTCAATCGACACAACCTCTTGAGCATCGTGAGCACCTACGACGTGGAGGGTCTCCTCTGGGGCACCTTCGCGAAGGATCTCCGCGCGGGGCACGTCCACATCAAACGCTACTTCGAGCACCTCCTCGAGCTCGACGACATCCACGTCCACTTCGAGTCCGGGGAGACCCGTCAGTACCACGACATCTTCATCCGGTCCGGCTCCTACACCTTCTCCTATCGGAAGAAAGGAGCCACCGTCAACGTGCCAGCGCGCTACTCGTTCGTCTGTAAGAAAGAGAAGACCGGCTGGTACATCGTCGAACACCATTCATCGGAGTTTCCGTCCTGAGGGACGAGAGAGAAGTGAGAAGTTTCCCATGTCGAACACTGAAATGATCGCCGCCATCGCCGGCGGCGTCACCGTCCTGCTCTTCGCGGGCAGCGTCACCGTGATCAAGCAGGGCTACGTCGGCGTCGCGACGCTCTTCGGCCGGTTCAGCCGGGTGCTCCGCCCGGGGCTGAGCTTCCGCGTCCCGTTCGTCGAGTCGGTCTACAAGCGGCTCTCGCTCCAGAACCGCTCCGTCGAGCTCGAGTTCCAGGCGATCACCGCGGACCAGGCGAACGTGAACTTCAAGGCGCTGATCATCTTCGCCGTCCAGAACGAGGAGGAGGACACGATCAAGCGCGCGGCCTTCAAGTTCATCGACGACAAGAGCTTCATGCAGGCGCTCGTGCGGAGCATCGAGGGCTCGATCCGCTCGTTCGTCGCGACCAAGAAGCAGTCCGAGGTCCTCGCGCTCCGCCGCGAGATCGTCCACGAGGTCAACTCGCACATCGACGAGGAGCTCAACGACTGGGGCTTCCACCTCATCAACCTGCAGATCAACGACATCTCGTTCGACGAGGCGATCATGCGCTCGATGGCGCAGGTGGTTGCGACCAACAACATGAAGTCCGCGGCGGAGAACGAGGCCCAGGCGCAGTACATCTCGAAGACCCGCGTGGCCGAGGCGGAGGCCCAGGCCAAGCGCGTGATCGCGCAGGCCGAGCGCGACGCGGACCGGCTCCGCGGCGAGGGCAACGCGCTCCTGCGCGAGCAGATCGCGACGGGCCTCGCGGAGGCCGGCAAGCTGATGGAGCGCAACGGGGTCGACCCCGCGTTCATGCTCTACACGATGTGGCTCGACGCGATGAAGCACGTCGCCTCGCACAGCCACGGCAACATCCTCTCCTTCGACGGCTCGAACGAGGGCTTCGAGCGCACGATGAAGCAGATGTCGCTGCTCGCGGGGCCGCCCAAGAGCAACGGCGCGCCGACCGCGGTCCGCTCGGCGGGGTGACCTCGACGTGCTGTGACTGGGTCGGTCACAGCTCGCCGCCGCGGCGCGGAGACCGGGGGATCATGATGCATGGCTCCTCCGGACTCCTTGCCGTGGCCTTCGCGCGCGGCGTCGGTCGGTCGCCGCGTGACGGTGGCGATGGGATCGATCGCAGTGGTCGCGATCGCCCTGTCGGTCGCGCTGCTCGCCCTGCTCTCCGTCGTCGCCGGGCTGGTCGGCGACATGCGACGCGACGAGCTCGCGATGCACGAGGGCCTCATGCTCGGCATCGCGGTCCGCGAGCAGTACATGCACGAGGCGCACACGCTGATCGAGCGGACCGACTCCCATCTGGCGCACCACCACTCGTGGGTCGACGAGGTCCGCCGGAGCGCGGAGCTGCTCGAGGACCGCGTGCCGGCGAACGAGCGGTGGCGAGTCGATCGCATCGCGGACGCGAGCGCCACGATCGACGAGGCGTTCCGATCCGAGGTCGTTCCGGCGCTCGAGCGCGGAGACATCGAGCAGGTGCGCGCGGAGCACCGCGCGATCGACGTCCTCGTGACGCGGGCCGCCGAGGACGCCGACGCGGTCGCCGCGTCGCTGGAGGCGCGCATGCACCACGCCCACGTGCGCGCCGAGAGCATCGCGCGCACGGCCGCGGTGGTCGCCGCGCTGGGTGGGCTCCTCGCGCTCCTACTCGCTGCGCGTCACGGCTGGCGGGTTCGAGCGCGCGTGATCCGGCCACTGGCCGAGCTGGCGGACGCGACCGTGGTGGTCGCGCGGGGCGGTGTCCCGCCGCCCCTCGAGCACGGGGATCGGGAGGTCGTCGCCGTCGGCGCCGCGCTCCGGACGTTGGCGCTCGATCTGCGCGAGCGCGAGGCACGGCTGGTCGCGTCGGAGCGAATGGCGGCGGTCGGCCAGCTCGCGGCGGGCGTGGCGCACGAGGTCAACAACCCCATCGGGATCATCCGTGGTTACTTGCGGACCATGATCCCCGAGGCCCAGAGCCCGGAGCTCGCGGAGGAGCTGCGCATCCTCGACGAGGAGGCGCACGCGTGCCAGCGCATCGCGGACGATCTGCTGGCGTTCGCGCGCGCCGACGACGTGCGCCCGGAGGAGGTCGACGTGCGCGAGCTCGTGACGGACCTCGTTCACCGCCTCGAGGCGGCCGAGCAGCTCGGCGGATCGAGCGTGACGGTCCGCGTCGCGTCGGACCGCGTCCGGCTCGACCGGGGCCGCATGAAGCAGGCGCTGACCAACCTCGTGCGCAACGCGGCGCAGGCCCGCCCGGGCGGCCCCGTCGAGATCGTGGGAGCGCGGGAGGCCGCCGGCTATCGCATCGAGGTCCGCGATCGCGGCGGGGGGGTCGACGCCGGCGACCGCGACAAGATCTTCGAGCCGTTCTTCGGGCGACGACCCGGCGGCTCGGGCCTGGGTCTCGCCGTGTGCCTCGGCGTCGTGCGCGCGCACGGTGGGAGGATCCGCGTCGAGGATCACGAAGGAGGTGGAGCGTCGTTCGTGATCGAGCTCCCGTCGGACGCTCTCGAGGAGGCCGCGTGACGCCCCCCAAGGCCGCGCCGACGGCGACCTTCCTCGTCGTCGACGACAAGGCGAACATGCTCACGCTCCTCGCGAAGGTCCTGCGCGACGACGGGCGGGTGCTCAAGGCGACGAGCGGCGCGGCGGCGCAGAAGCTCCTCGCGGAGCACGCCGTCGACGCCGTGATCTGCGACCTGAAGATGCCCGACATGGACGGTCTCGCCGTCCTGGACGCGGTGCGCCGCGTGCGACCGAACGCCGCGTTCGTCCTGATGACCGCGTACGCGACGGTGGAGAGCGCGATCGACGCGATGAAGCGCGGCGCGGACGACTACGTCACCAAGCCGTTCGAGCCCGACGTGCTCCGCGCAACCGTGCTCCGCGCGCTCTCGCGCCGACGTGCGCCGGACGACGCGAGCACCACTGCGAAGGCCCCCGGACTGCTCGGCGAGTCACGCGCGATGCTGGAGCTCAGCCGAGTGCTCGGGCGCGTCGCCGAGCGGGATGACTGCACGCTCGTCACGGGTGAGACGGGGACCGGCAAGCGGCTCTGCGCGCGGGCGATCCACCTCTTGGGGGCGCGGGCGAGCGGCCCCTTCGTGACCGTGACCTGCCGTGGGATCGCCTCCGAAGAGCTCGAGTCCGGGCTCTTCGGAGCGCCCTCCGATCGACGGCGCGGCGGCGAGGAGCCCGCGCTCTTCGCGCGCGCGCGAGGCGGCACCGTGTTCCTCGACGAGGTCGGCGAGCTCCGACTCGGTCTCCAGGCGCGGCTCGTGCGCGTGCTCGAGGAGCGGCACGCGCGGCACCCGCTCGACCCCGCGCGCCGCACCGCCGACCCGCGCATCGTCGCGTCGACCCATCGCGACCTCGACGCGATGGCGCGGGAGGGCTCGTTCCGGGAGGACCTCCTGTATCGCCTGCGCACGACGTCGGTGCTCGTGCCGCCGTTGCGTGAGCGATCGGGGGACGTCGAGCTGCTCGCCAGCGCGTTCCTCGCCGAGGTCGCGGGCACGAGCGGGCGCTCCGAGCCCCAGCGGCTCTCGCCCGAGGCGCTCGTCGTGCTCGAGCGGTACGCGTGGCCGGGCAACGTGCGGGAGCTCCGCGCGGCGATCGAGCGCGCCGCCGTCGTGGCCT
>JAYRVK010000696.1:0-10860 GCA_041918555.1 Sandaracinaceae bacterium | reverse complement strand
GCGTGCCGCGCGTAGAGCGGCCGCAGCGCCTGCACCTGGCTGCGGTGCTCGGCGGGCCGCGTGCGCAGCCGGCCGAGCAGGTTGTCGCCCGCGGCCTGCGCCTCGACGATGCTCCCGAGGTTGTGGATCTTGTCCGCGCAGCTGATGGGGACCGCGCGCCGCGCGTGCTCGTGACCTGCGGAGATCTGCGCGACGTAGTCGCGGAAGCGATCGGCCTTCTCGCGCTTGCGGCCGATGAGATCGAGCTTGGGCTCGGTGAGGACCTCGACGATCCGCACCACGTCCGCGGGCATCTCCGCCCGCATCCGATCGGCGTACGCGGGCCGGTCCTCGAGCAGATCGTGGAGGTACGCGGCGGCGACCTCCACCTCGTGGTCGTGCCCGTGCTCGAGCAGCAGGCGCGCGACCGCGTCGAGGTGGGTGAAGTACGGGAGGTCGCCCGCCTTGCGGACCTGATCGGCGTGCGCGGCGCGGGCGAGCTCACGCGCGCGATGCACGAGGGGCGTGTCGGTCATGGTCCTACCCTCTGGGCCGCGCTCGGCCCCCCGGAGTCCATACGCGGGCCGCGGTCCGGCCGCATCGCCGCGAGCCGCCGGTCGTCCTCGCCGCGCAGCGCGCGCGCGCAGAGCTCTCCCGCCGCGAGCCCCACGGTCATGCCGCGCCCCCCGAGCCCCGCGAGCCACGCGAGCCCCTCGACGCGCGGATCGGGCCCGAGCACGAGCTCGCGATCGCCGGTGTACGTGCGCAGGCACGCCCACTTCGTGCGCACCGCCGCGTCGACGAGCGAGGGCGCGATCGGCCCGAGGCGCTCGGCGAGGCGCTCGAGCGCCGAGGGCTCGGGCGCGGGGAGCGAGGGCTCGACGGGGTCCTCGTCGCACGGGCTCGCGAGCACCCCGCCGGAGTCGGCGCGCCAGTAGACCTCCGCGCCCGGGAGGAAGCTCCACACCATCGCGCGCGGTGGCGGCGCCTCGAGCAGGACGAGGTGGCGACGTAGCGGGATGAGCGTCGTCGGTGCGCCGATCGCCCGGCCGAGCGCCCCGGCCCACGCGCCCGCGGCGAGCACGACCTCGTCGGCCGCGAGCGCCTCGCCTCCCTCGAGCCGCACGCCGCGCGCGCGCCCGCCCGAGACCTCGACGCGCTCCACGGTGACGCCGGTCCGCACGCGCACGCCGCGATCGCGGCAGTCGCGCGCGAGCGCGTCGATCATCTCGCTCGGCTCGAAGGTGCCGGCGCCGTCGACCTCGAGGGCCACGTCGGCCGCCTCGACCTCCGGCGCGAGCGCGCGGAGCGCGGCGCGATCGATGGGGCGGGCCGCGCAGCCGCCCGCGCGCGCGCCCGCGAGGACGGAGCGCGCCCCGGCCGCGTCCGTGAGCACCACCGCGGGCCGCGGCCGGAGCCAGCCCGTGCCGAGCCGCAGGCTCCACGCGCGCGCGCTCTCGAGGGCGAGCGCGCCGGTGCTCGCGTCGTCGTCGACCGGCAACCAGATCTGCGCGTTGCGCGCGGAGCTGTGCGTCCCGACGAACGCCTCGCGCTCGCAGAGCACCACGTCGCGATCCGCCGCGAGCGCGCGCGCGACGGCGAGCCCCGCGATCCCTCCCCCGACGACGACGGTGGTGGTGGCGGTCAAAGGCGGAAGATCGCCGAGCCCCAGGTGAAGCCCGCGCCGAACACGGTCGAGAGCACGAGGTCGCCCTTCTTCACGCGGCCCTCCTTGCGCCAGTGATCGATGGTGAGCGGCACCGTCGCGGCGGTGGTGTTGCCGTACCACATGATGGTGTTGAGGGCCTTCTCCTTCGGGATCTCGGCGTACTCGACGACCGCCTCGTTGATCCGGAGGTTCGCCTGGTGCGGCACGAACCAGTCGATGTCCTTCCAGGTGAGCCCGGTCTTCTCGAGCGCGCGGTTGGTGCTGACCACCATGTTGCGCACGGCATGCAAGAAGACTTTCTTGCCCACCATCTGCGGGTACTGGAGCTCGGCCTCGGTCCTCGCGGTCGCGTCGTACGGCACGATCGGGCTCTTCGAGATGTCGAAGACCTTGAGGTACAGGTTCCACGCGCCGGAGCCGTCGGCCGCCGCGCTCGTGTAGACGATGCCGCTCCGCGGATCGTCGGACTCCTCGCCCCCGACCACGACCGCGCCCGCGCCGTCGCCGAAGAGGACCATCACGTCGCGCCCACGCGTGGAGTAGTCGAGCGCGTTCGAGTGGAGCTCCGCGCCGACGAGCAGCACGTGCCGGTACTTCCCGGTGCGCACGAACGCGTCGGCCATCTCGAGGCCGTACACGAAGCCGCTGCACTGCTGCCGGATGTCGTAGCAGGCGCAGCCGTCCTCGCCGTCGATCCCGAGCTTGCTCTGGAGGAACACCGCGGTGCCGGGGAAGTGGATGTCCGGCGAGAGCGTCCCGAGGATGATGCAGTCGATGTCCTTGGCCGTGAGGCCCGCGTCCTCGATCGCGCGCTTGGACGCCTCGAGCGCGAGGTCCGAGGTGTTGAGGCCCGCCGCGGTGTCGACGTAGCGCCGCTCCTCGATCCCGGTGCGCGCGCGGATCCACTCGTCGCTCGTGTCGGTCTGCTTGGTCTCCTGCCGGACGTGCTGGTCGTCGAGCCAGGGGATCTCCTCGTTCTTCACGACGCGGGGCGGGACGTAGGAGCCGAGGCCCAAGATCTTGGCGCGCAGCATGATCGCTGGCCTTAGCAAGAAAGCCCGGGCGGGCCAAGCCCCGTGCTCACAGGCGGTGATCGTCGAGCGAGAGCTCCGCGTAGCCCGTGTAATAGGCGGCCGACAGCGCGGTCAGCACGTCCTGCGCGCTCGGGCCGCCCTCGACGAGGACCGTGAGGTCGTTGCGGTTGGGCTCGACGCGCCGGCGCTCCATGAGCACCGCCTGCGCGGTCCCGACGCCGAGCCGACCGTCGGGGTCGCGCGGGAGGATCATCCGCTCGCCCGCGCTGCTCTCGAGGGTCACCTCTCCCGGGCGGACCACGAGGTAGAGCTGGATCGGCGCGCCGTCCCGCGCGTCGTAGGCCACGAAGTGCTGGCGCACGAGGACTCCGGTCGTGCCCCCGCCGGGGCTCTGGCCGGCGAGCTGCGCGAACGTCGCGCCCTGCGCCCAGGCGACGCGGCACGCGCTGAGCAACGCTGCGCCGTTCGCGTCCGGCGCCACCGCGATCACCACCGTGTCGCGCGCCTCGCGAGCGCGCAGCCGCTCGCCGACGACGCGCGCGAGCGCGGGCGTGCCCATCGAGCCGAAGCTCGCGAGCTCCATCTCGCTCGACCGTCGCTCCCCCGCCGCGAGCGCGCCGCCGCGGTCGAGCACCACGTCGGCCGAGCCGCGGACCACTTCGCCATAGTGGATGGAGGCGAGCGCGAAGCCCGGGACGAGCCCGGTCCCGGCCCCCGCGAGGAAGCTCTCGCCGCCGAGCACCCCGCGCTCGGCGAGGATCGCCTCGGCGCGCGCGTGGTCGCCCGCGACGAGCCCGAACAGGAGCGCGAGCGGGAGGAGCGTCGCGCCGCTCGCCACCGCGGTCTTCGAGCTCCGCCCCGCGAAGAGGAGCCCCACGAGCGCGACGCAGGGGAGCGGGAGCAGGAACGCGAGCCACAGCGCGTCGAACTCGAGGAGCGGCGCGAGCGCCTCGTCGAGCCGCACCTCGTTCGCGTAGTCCGCCGCGCGCAGCGCCTGGCGCCACGCGCCGTGCCCGACCACGCTGGCCCAGGCCGCGAGCGCGAGCGTGGCGCTCGCCGCGCTCCCGATCGACAGGGGCGCGTGGCGCCGGCCCGCGTCGCCGGTCGCCGCGATGGTCGCGAGGGCGAGCGCGGCGCCCGTGCCCAGCGTCGCGAGGATCAGGCCGCCGACGTCGACCGTCGCGTCGCCGAGCGAGGCCGTGAGCGCGAGGAACGGGATCGTGATCGCGGCGCCGAAGAGCCCGAACGAGGCGCGCCGGCCGGGGCTCGCGCGCAGGAGCGAGCTGCCCGCGAGGACGATCGAGACGCCGAAGAGGTGCGGCGCCGAGATCGCGGCGCCGATCGCGGCGCGCTCGAGAGTCGCCGCGTGCCTCCAGAGATCCGGCAAGGCACCGATCGCCCCGATCGCCTCCGCCGCGAGCCACGGGGCCGCGGCCAAGAGGACGAGCGGCAGCTCGCTCCCCGGGACGAGGCGCATCACGCGGCGGCTCGCGATCGCGAGCAGCGACCCGAGCAGGAGCGAGAGCACCGCGGCGCCGAACCAGTCGCTGGAGCTGCCGCTCACCCCGTGCTCCTCGGCGAAGATCGGCGTCAGCAC
Organism: Sandaracinaceae bacterium; assembly: GCA_041918555.1. Taxonomy (GTDB): domain Bacteria; phylum Myxococcota_A; class Polyangia; order Polyangiales; family Sandaracinaceae; genus JACKEC01. The sequence continues at coordinate 6,581 of JAYRVK010000696.1, read as the reverse complement.
CGTCGAGACGACGGCCATGCCGAGCGGCACGCCGGTGAGGATCCAGGACCACACGGGCGGGCCCGGGACCGGGCTCATCTCCGCCTCGCGCAGGATCAGGTGCGGCTGCCCGAGCGCGGAGCGGCGCGCGCCCGCGTCGGGCGCGACCGCGCCCACGATCGTCGGGACGCCGCCCTCGCCGAAGCGCACCGCCGCGGTGCGGGGCTCGAGCGGCGGCAGGCCGGGGAGCTGCTCGCGGAAGCGCGCCCACTGCTCGAAGAGCTCGCGGTCCGCGCTCGGCGGGACCACGAGCACGATGCGGCGCACGTCGACCGCCATCGCGAGGTGGCCGAGCTCGTGGCGCATGGTCTCGCTCCCGTCGAGGACGACGGCGACGAGCTGGGCGCTCGGCGCGCGCGCGAGGAGCGCCGCGAGGTGCTCGTCGCGGGCGCCGCCCACGAGGGCCATCGGCCCGTGGCTCGGGGGGGGGGCCGGGCGCGCGACGAAGACCACGGGCCCCGCGGGGCCGAGCGAGCGTCGCAGCGCGCCCGCGAGGAGCTCGTCGCCGACGTCGCGGAAGAACGCGGGGGTCGGGAAGAGGCGCTGCCACAGCGGCGCGCGCGCGCGCTCGAGCGAGCACACCACGAGGACCGGCGGGCGTCCGTCGGCCTCCGCGACGTCGAGGTCCGAGGGCTGGCGCAGCCGGCGCGACACCAGGAACAGGCCGGGCCACGCGAAGCCCGCGAGGAGCGTCAGGAAGAACGCGAAGCCGTAGAGGTCGCCCTCCACCCAGCCCACGAACGTGCCCAGGAGCGTGAGCGGGTAGGTCCACAAGAGGACCGACAGGCACCATCCCGCGAGGTCTCGCAAATCGTCCCTCCCGCGCGCGAGAGTACCCCACGCGCCCCCTCGGACGCTCGGCCTCGCGGGCCGCTTGGGTTCGGGCCAAGCTCGCGCCCGATGCTCCCGCTCGTGCACCGCCTCTACGAGCGCGCGGTCCAGAGCCCCGAGCTCGACCTCGCCTTCCTCGAGCGCGCCTACGCGCGGCACGTCGGCGGGACCCCCGAGACGCTGCGCGAGGACTTCGCGGGGACCGCGCTGCTCAGCGCGCGCTTCGTCGAGAGCGACGACGAGCGCGAGGCCCTCGCCGTGGATCTCGACGCGGGGGCGCTCGCGGAGGCCGACGCGCACGGCCTCGACGAGGAGGAGCGCGCGCGGCTCGAGCTCGCGTGCGCCGACGTGCGCGCGCGCTCGGCGCGCGCCTACGACCTCGTCGTCGCGATGAACTTCTCGTGGGCGGTGCTCGACGACCGCGCGCTCGCCGAGTACTTCGCGACCGCGCGCGCCTGCTGCGACGGCCTCTTTGCCCTCGAGCTCTTCGGCGGCCCGGACCTCGAGGCGGCGCCGCGCGAGGACGCGCACCGCCTCGACGGCTTCACGTACACGTGGGCGCAGCGCGCCTTCGACGGCCGCCACCTCGACGCGACGCTGAGCTTCGCGCTCGACGACGGCCGGCGCTTCGTCGACGCGTTCCGCTACCGGTTCGTGCTGCGGCCGATCGAGGAGGTCTCGGGGATGCTGCGCGGAGCGGGCTTCGGGGGCCGCGCGCTCTACGTCGAGGACGGCCGCGGCCGGCGCGTGCAGCGGCGGGCGCCCCCGAGGAAGGCCCCGATCTGGCGGGGATTCCTCGTCGCGTGGTGACCCGGAGTTGTCAGGCGACGCCAAGTTAGTAAATACTCACTTCCGTGGCGCGGCTGAGCGGCGAGGCGCGGAAGGGCTCGATCCTCGAGTCGGCCATCGCGGTGTTCGCGCGCGGCGGGCTCAACGGGTCCACGACGTCGGCGCTCGCGCGGGCCGCGGGGATCACGGAGGCGCTCCTCTACCGGCACTTCCGCAGCAAGAACGACCTCTTCAAGGGGGCAGTGCGGCACGTCCTCGAGGCCGTCGACGCCGACGTCGAGGACCTCCTCGCGCGCCACGCGCACCCCGTCCGCGCCCTGCGCGCGCTCTTCGCGTACTTCGTCAGCCAGCTCCGCAAGAACCCGGAGTTCGGGCACCTGATCTACGTGGTCGCCACGGAGCTGCGCGACGACGAGGAGCTCAAGGAGCTCTACGTCCGCTACCAGGACCGGATCCACGGGCGCCTCGAGCTCGCGATCCAGCGTTGGGAGGAGCAAGGGTACTTGCGCCGCGGCGTCGACCCGCGCGCCGCCGCGTGGCTCGTCCTCGGCGCGCACCAGACCCTGACGCTGATGGAGCAGACGGGCCGCCTCGACGAGTTCGGGCCGCAGCACGTGCGCAGCTTCGTGCAAGCTTTCTTGACGGACGACGCGCGCGAAGCGCTCTCGGAGGACGACGTATGACGAGCACCCTGACGACCGCGATCAACGGCGTCGTGAACCGCCTGGGCGGCCGCGCGTTCCAGATCTCGCCCGAGATCAAGCACCGGCGCGTCCACCGCCTCTACGAGAACGCGAAGCGTGATCAGTGGAACGCGACCGATCGGGTGCCGCCGGGCGACAAGCTCCCCGCCGACGGCCTGTCCGAGCTCGAGCGCGAGGCGATCTGCCGCGTGTTCAGCCAGCTCTACTACGGCGAGCGCGGCGCGCAGATCATCAGCGGCCAGCTCTCGACGATGGTGGCCGACAACGAGGCATCCAAGTTCCTCGCGACCCAGTGCATGGACGAGGCGCGCCACGTCGAGGTCTTCGAGTCGCTCCTCACGCGGATCGATCGGGTCTACCCGATGAACCCGTTCCTCAACGCGCTCCTGACCGACATGATGCGGACCGACCGGCTCGAGGAGAAGCTCGTCGGGATGAACCTCCTCGTCGAGGGCCTCGCCCTCACCGTGTTCAAGTTCACGGTGAAGCTCTTCGAGCGCGACGAGCGCTACCAGAACGAGGTCGGCCGCCACGTCTACGAGGCGATCCAGCTCATCCTCAAGGACGAGTCGCGCCACGTCGGGTTCGGCGTGCTCTATCTCCCGGAGCTGCTCCGCACGCTCCCGCGCTGGCGGCTCGCCGAGCTCCACGCGCGGCAGCTCGCGTGGATGGGGCTCCTCTTCGGCTCGGTGCGCTACCACAAGCGCGACAGCGCCATCGTCGGGATCCCGTACGTGGATCTCCTCGCGGACATCCTCGAGGAGCACCAGGCGCGCGTGCGCGAGATGGGCGTCGAGGGGATCGTGACCGGCGAGCAGCTGAGCAAGCTGATCCCGACGATGGACCGAGTGCTCGATCGCGTGACCGGCTACGAGGCCCCGCCCGTCGCCGCGGCGGCGTGACAGCTCGCGAGCGCGCGCTCCCACCACGGCTCCGGCAGCGCGCCCGGGTAGCGAGCGCGCAGCTCGGCCACGCGCTCGGCGCTCGGCGCGCAGGTCTTCACCTCGAGGATCACCGCCGCCTCGTCCAGGCCGAGCAGCCGCACGAGGAGGAGCTGCATCGTGCATGCGTCGAGCTCCTCCTGCGCGGCCTCCTCCTCGGAGCACGTGAGCGGTACGAACATCCGCCGGTAGGGATCGGGCCCGAGCCCGAACTCGGGGTCGCCGCGCCGGTGCGCCGGGGCGATGAGCAGGTGCGCGACCTCGTGGCACTGGCTCTCGAGGGTCTCGCCGGTGGGGCGCAGGTGCTTGCCGTTCCACGAGTAGCCCGCGCGGAACGTCCGCTTGCGCGGGAAGTAGACGCGCGCCGTCGGGATCGCGTGGCGCACGAGCGCGCGGAGCGCGTCTTCGATCGTCCGGCGCCTCACCGTGCTCACTCCGCCGCGGGCACGGGCTCGATCGCGATGAGCTCGCCGGTCAGCCAGCTCGTCGCGAAGATCCGCGGCGTCCCCGGCCCCGGCCGGATCGCCACGCCGACAATCTGATTTGCACGTTCCACGGGGAACACCCGGTGCGTGTTCTCCTGGGTGTCGACGAGCGTGATCGTCGAGTCGTCGAAGTCGGCGGCGGCGAGCCAGCGCCCGTCGGTCGAGAGCGCGATCGTGCGCGGGTTCTCGCCGGTCTGCGCGATGCCCTCGAGCTCGTAGGTCTCGGGGTCGAACCAGCGCACCTGCCGGCAGCACGAGCAGCTCGCGTAGAGCCGGGCGCCGTCGGGCGAGAGCAGGAGGTGCCGCGGGTACTCGCACGGGCGGAAGTGCGTGCGCTCGGTCCGCGCGCCGCGATCGAAGACCTGGATGAGGTGCGAGTACATCGCCGCGACGTAGATGCGCTGGCCGCTCGCCGAGACCGCCATCCCGCGCGGGTGCTCGCCGGTCCGCAGGCGCCGCGTGATCTCGAAGCTCTCCGCGTCGATCTCGGTGACCTGCTCGGTCGCCCAGTTCGCGGTGTAGAGGCGGCGCTCGCCCGGCGCGACGTGGATGACCTTGGGGTGTCCGCCGACCACCACGGTGCGCCGGACGGTGAAGGTCTCGGTGTCGATCTCGTGGATCGAGTGCTCGCGGAAGTTCGAGACGTACGCGGTGCGCCCGTCCTGGCGGAACGCGATCTCGACGGAGTTGCCCTCGAACTCCACGGTGCCGACGTGCTCGAGGGTCTCCGCGTCGTAGACCGTGATGTTCTCGCGATCGGGCCGGCCGAAGTTCGCGACCCACACGCGGCGGCCGTCGGGCGAGACCTCGACGCTCTTGGGCTGGATGCCGGTGCGCACGCGGCCGACGATGCGCAGGCGCGCGCGGCTCGGCGTGGTCCGCACGACCGGCGTGCGCTGCGCGCCGACCGCGCACGGGTCCGCGAGCGGCGCGCCGATCGCGGCGAGCGCGAGGAGGAGCGCCGGAAACAGGAACGCGAGCCGCCGTCGCACGGGCGGGAATCTACCCCGCGGGCTCCGAAACGCTATGGCTCACGCCGGGCCGAGGTCGACGCCCGCGGGCAGCCGCGCGCGGAACCCGTCGGTGCGGAACGCCGCCAGCCTCGTGGCGCGATCGAGCCCGAGGCGCCGCGCCGACTCCGCGAGCGGTCCCTCGCCGAGGATCTCGAGCTTGGCGCTCCCGCCCGTGCCCCACCGCACGCGGTGGTCGACGTCGATCCGCGTGCGCAGGAGGCGCCCGTCCTTGGCCGTGTACGTGACCACCGGCTGCGCGCGCATCGTCGGGCCGCGGAGCTTGCCGATCGAGAGCGCGAGCTCGCCGCCCAGGCGCACCGACGCGCCGCCGTCCTCGAAGCGCGTCTCGATCGGCGTCACGTACTTCGGGTAGCCCCAGAGGTCGACGCCCGCCGCGTACGCTTCCTCGGTGGTGACCGGCAGGTCGGCGACCCAGATGCCTTGGTCGTCGTCGGCGCCCATGTCGGTCGCGAGCTTCACGAGCGAGGGGCGCGTGCCCTTGCGCCGGGCGTGCACGCCGAGGCCGACCTCGCCGTAGCTCCCGACGGTGCTGCCCCGGTACTCCCACACGTAGATCGCGGCGACGGCCTTGCCGAGGATCGGCCAGGGCTCGATCGCGCGGTCCCTCCCGATCACGTCGCGCGCGCGCTCGAGGTCGACGCGGAAGAACACGCCGTACTGCGAGGCGTCGTGGTAGCGGATCGGGAGATCGCAAGTCCCCTTGCGGGTCGGGTGCGGTCGCTGCGGGACGGTCTCGAAGAAGGCGTCGGTCTGCATGTCCATGGGTGGCGCACTACTACGCGGCGGGACGGGATCCGGTTCGGCGCTATCATGCCGCCTCGATGGGGCGAGCGGCCATCGCGATCGCGGTGCTCGCGCTCTCGCTGCCGGCGAGGGCGCAGCCGTCGGACGTCGAGGCGCGGCGGGCGAGCGTCGCGGCGCTCCGCGCCGCGCGCGCGGCGCCGGAGGCCACGCTCCTCGGGATCGAGCGCATCCTCGGCAACGCGGAGGGCCGCGCGGGCGCGCCGTGGCTCGCGCGCGCGGACCGCTACCTCGCCGAGGCGGAGGCCGGCCGCGATCCGTACGCGACCGAGGCGCGCGGCGAGATCACGCTGCGCGGCTACCGCTCGCCGATCTCCGAGCAGCTCCAGGGCTACGCGGTCTACGTGCCGCCCGACTACGACCCGGCGCGGCGCTACCCGCTGCTCGTCGCGCTCCACGGCGGCAGCTCGAACGGGAACCTCTTCGCGGCGCTCACGCTCGGGGTGCGGATCCCCTACGACGAGTACCGCAATTTCTGGGGCGTCGTGCACCGGCCGCGCGTCGAGCCGCAGTGGATCGTCGCGGCGCCCAACGGCTTCGGCAATTCGATGTGGCGCTACATGGGCGAGCGCGACGTCCTCGACGTGCTCGACGACGTGCGCGCGCGCTATGCGGTCGACGACGATCGGATCGTGCTGCACGGGCTGAGCAACGGCGGGCTCGGGAGCTTCAACATCGGGACGCGCCACGCGTGGCGCTTCGCGGCGGTCGTCCCGCTCGCCGGCGCGCCCGGCTGGGTGCACTACGTCGGCGGTCACCCGGGGCAGGACGACTTGCGCGTGCTCGAGCCGATCAGCGCGTGGTCGCTGATCGAGAACGCGCACAACACGCACCTCCACGCGCACCACGGCCAGACCGACCCCGGCCCGATGCGGCCGCGCTACGTCGAGGAGCTCGCGCGGCACACCGAGGTCCTCGAGGTGCCGTTCACGGTGAACTGGTACGCGACGGGGCACG
>JAYRVK010000695.1:0-11352 GCA_041918555.1 Sandaracinaceae bacterium | reverse complement strand
TTCCCCCAGCGCGAGTGAATCGCGCTGGGGCCCCCAACCCCAGTACGAACGCGCTTGCGCGCGTTCGCTCCCCACGCTTCCGCCGCGTCCACCGCACGCGCGGCGCGCTCCTCCATCAGCTCGACTGGACGAACGACGGCTCGGTGTGGGCGATGGACTTCACGCAGGCGCCCCGCGCGATCGACGCCGGGCACGCCCAAGTACAATGGCGCGTGCGAGGCCGGGATCGGGGGGCTCAAGACGCGCGCGCACTACCTCGCCGCGCGCGCCGGACGCCCTGACGAGTGGACCTGCGACGACGTCGAGGGGGCGCGCCTCATGGCGAACGAGACCGCGCGGCCCGAGGGGATCCTCGCTCCGACGCCCGATCAGCGGTGGGCGCTCAAGCACCCGCCCGGAGATCGGACCCTCTTGCACGCCGAGCTCGAAAAGCGGACAACGGAGGAGCGTGCGAGCTTCGTGGACGAGAGAGGGCGCGAGCCGAGCGACGCCGAACAGTTGGCGATCGCCCGCATCGCGATCTGCCGCACTCTCGTCGCATGCGGTCATCTTCAGTTCCGGAGGAGGCGCTTTTCTCTCAGGGTTTGATGCCTGGATGTGTCAGGAAATTCGTAGGGACGACAGAGCTCGTTGCCGAGGGTAACATCATCCTCGGTAGCCAGGTGTCTGTGCGAACTTCGCTGGGACTTCGACGGATTGACCATCTCATCCAGACGGCAACAGGTCAGATTGTTGCCGTAGAAGTGAGGTTTGGGAACGCGGTTCGGAGCGCAATGCAGCTTGCAAAGGACGCATCGCTCGCCACTCAGGGAGGCGTGATCGTTGGAAGGAACGCGCCGGCAGCCCTTCGTGGACGGCACCTCGTCATACAGACGATTGAAAGGAACTGTCGATGATTAAAGGCGCCCTCCGCGAGATCGAGCGCGCGTTGCTTCGCGAAGTAGGCCAGCAACTGGTCCGGCTCGGGTTCGCATCGCGGCGCAGAGGGCAGACCTTCCTGCGACCCTTCGATGGCGGGACCGCTGCCGTGCATCTCTCGTTCATCGAGCACGCGAACGACTTCGACGTAACCGTCGATGTCGCGGTGCGGTTCGACGCGGTCGAGGACTTCGTCAACCGGTCTAACGAGCTGCTCGGCGCGAAGGAGAAGTCCGAGACGTTCACCCTGGGGGGCAGAACTGGGCAATCTGGCTCAGGAGAGGCCGTTTCGCACCTCAATCGCGCACGCGGGCGATATCCCGGTCGCCGTGGCCGGGCCGATCGACGCGCGGTGCGGAGCCGAGCTCGCGTCGGCCGACGGAATGGACCGCTGGTCGCTCCACTGCGACGAGAGAGGGCGTTGCGCAGGGACGCGCGAGCTCACGACGACGACCTGCCGGTGGCAGTGGGTCGTCACGGGCGTGCATCCGCCCTGATGTCGGCTACAGCTCGCGCACGAGGCGGAACCCCACGTCGGGATACCCGCGCGCCGCGTCGAGGCCGACCCGCGTCGCGAGGCGCGCGTCGTCGAGCGAGAGCCGGTACGAGCCGCCGCGCACGGTGCGGACCCGCGCGCGCGAGCTCGTGCCGAGCACGGGGAGGCCGTCCTCGATCTTCGGGCCGCCGCGCTCGAAGCCGTCCCCGGTCCACTCGCGCACGTTGCCCGCGGCGCCGCGCATCCCGTAGGGCGAGACGTCGATCGGGTCGGCGCCGATCGGCGCGGTGGTCTCCGGCGTGCGGCCGCGCGCGCGCACGTGGCAGAACGAGCCGTCGCCGAAGTCGCCCCACGGGAACGTGCGGCCGTCGACGCCGCGCGCGGCCTTCTCCCACTGGAGCTCGGACGGGAGGGTCCAGCGCTTGCCGGTCTGGCGCGAGAGCCAGCGCGCGTACGCGCGCGCCGCGTCCCAGCGCACGCCGACCGCCGGGCAGTCGGGGCGCCACAGGCCGTCACCCTCGCGGAACGCGGCCTCGCGGTGCGGCGCCGCCTCCTCGTCCGCGAGGAAGCGCGCGAGGTCGCGGAAGCGCACGGGGTCGCGCTGGATCACGAAGCCGTCGAGCCAGACGCGCTGCGCGGGCACGCTCCCGACCGCCTGGGGATCGCCGCCGAGCTCGAACCAGCCCGCGGGCACCACCAGCTCGTCGTCCGCGAGCTCGCCCCGCGGGAGCGGGACGCGGTGGAGCGCGCTCTCCCCCGGGCGCACTCCGTCCCAGCCGTGCCCGCGCCGCAGCACGATCGGGTACGCGACGATCGGCCCGCCCTCGGGCCGCAGCTCGATGCGGTAGCTCCCGATCGGCAGCCGCAGGTCGAGCACCCCCGCCGCCTCGAGCGTCCGCGGCGGGCCCGCGACGCGACGCCGATCGCGCAGCTCGTACTCGCGGATCGCGACGCGGCAGGGCCGCTCGAGCGCGATCCGCACGGGCGCGTCGCCGGCGAGGTACTCGCGGTACCTGCCGCGGTCCACCTCGCGCAGGAGCCCCTCGTGCCGCGCGGCCTCGCGCCACTCGCGGCGCTGCTCGGCGGCGCGGTGCTCCTCGTAGTGGAGATCCGCGAGGAGCTCCTGCGCCTCCGCGAGATCGGGGGCGAGCTGGATCGCCGCGCGCAGGAGCCGCGTGACGTCGAGGTGCCCCTGGATCGCCTCGCGCTCGAGCGCGTCGGCCTCGTCCTCGAGCGCCCACGCGAACGACTTGTCGTCCGGGCTCGTGTCGAGGCTCGCCAGCGTGACCTCCGCGCGGCGCCGCAGCTCGCGCGCGCGCTCGCGCAGCGGCGCGAGCTCGGGGATCAGGCGCTCGGCGTCCCGCAAGATCCCTTGCGCATCCTCGCGGCGCTGCGCGCCCTCGCTCCACTCCTCGAGCGCGGCCGCCATCTCGCCCGCGTGCGGGTAGCGATCCGGGGGCAGCGGCGACATCGCACGCCGGATGATCTCCATCAGCGCGTCGTCGACCACGCTCCCAGGCTCGCGCGGGATCTGCGGGATCTCGCCGCGGGCCGCGAGGAACACGAGCTCGCGCGGGCTCCCGTCGTAGGGGCGCGACAGCGCGAGCAGCTCGTAGAGCATCACCCCGAGCGCGTAGACGTCCGAGGGCGGGCCGATGTCCTCGCCGCCGATCGCCTGCTCGGGCGGCATGTACGCGGGGGTCCCCGCGACGAGCTGCCGCTCCTCCGAGCCCTCGACGCGCACCGGCGGCTCGGCGGACGCGATGGAGGCGTCGGGATCGACGAGGCGCGCGACGCCCCAGTCCATCACGATCACCTCGCCGAACGCGCCGACCATCACGTTGGGCGGCTTGAGGTCGCAATGCACCACGCCGCGCGCGTGCGCGTACGCGACCGCCTCGCAGATCCTCTGGAAGATCTCGAGCCGGCGGCGGACGCTGAGCGCGCACTTGCCGCGCTCGTCGCGATCCGCGAGGACCTCCATCAGGGTGCGGCCGTGGACCTCCTTCATGGTGAAGAAGGGCCGCCCGTCCGGGAGCTCGCCGACCTCGTGGACCGGCGGGATGCTCGGGTGCGCGAGCTGCGCGGTGACCTGCGCCTCCTCGAAGAAGCGCGCGCGCATCATCGCCTGCGCGCTGAAGGTGCCGTGCAGGATCTTCATCGCGAGGTCGCGGTTGAGGGCTCGATCGTGCGCGCGGTGCACCTCGCCCATCCCGCCGCTCGCGATCAGCTCGACGAGCTCGAGGCCGGCGCTGGGACCGAACGGGGCGGGCACCTCGCTGCCCATCGTCGGGCGCGCGAGGCGCGTGTCCTCCGTGTGCACCGAGTCCGCGTCGGTGTCCACGCCGATCGGCTGCGCGCCCGTCACCGCGAGCGCGGGATCCCGGGGATCCTCGTCCTTGTCCTCACGCGAGCTCAACTTCCAACACCGCGGCGATCCGCTCGAGCACCTCGTCGGGGTCGAACGGCTTGGTCATGTACATGTCGGCGCCGACCTCCTGGCCGGTGCTGCGATCGAGCTCCTGCCCCTTGGCCGTGAGCATGAGGATGAACGTGCCGGCGAGCTCGCCGTCGGCCTTCACGGTCTTGCAGACGTCGAAGCCGTTCATCACCGGCATCATCACGTCGAGCACCACGAGCTGCGGGCGCTCCTCGCGGATCATGCGCAGCGCCTTGCCGCCGTCCTCCGCGACGAGGAGCGAGACGCCGGCCTCTTCGAGCTCGTCCAGGGTCTGCTCGAGCAGCAGGCGGATGTGCGCCTCGTCGTCGACGATCAACACCTTCTTGCCGTCCGTCAAAGTCTCACCTCGTAGGCCTGGGCGTCGCCGCCCGGGTCTTCGTACCGCTCGGCGGGCACGCGCTCGAACGCGTCGCCCAGCGCCTCGGCGACGATCGCGTCGCACAGGATCCGCCCGCGCGAGAGGGCCTGGAGCGTGGCCGCGACGCTCACCCCCGCGACGAGCGCGCGCTGCCGCGCGCCGTCCGTCAACGCGACGTGCGCGACCCCGATCCCCGGGAGCTGCGCGAAGCGCCCCCCGAAGCGCAGGTCGAACGAGCCGAGGATCGCCACCGACGCCTCGATCGCGCGCCGCGCGCTCCGCTCGAAGCCGTCCAGGGGCGGGAACACCCCGACGAGCAGGTCGCCGCTCGACGCGTCGACCGTCGCGTCGCTCTGCATGAGCACGTCGAGGGCGAGGCTCGTCGCCACCGAGAGGACCGTCGCGGGCGCCTCGCTCGCGACGGACACTCCGCCGACGTCGACGTAGACGACCGCGCCCACGTCGGACACGTCGCGGCCCGCGAGCGCCGCCTCCGCGAGGTGCGGCGAGAGGACCCGCTCGATGCGCCCGCGCAGGGCCTCGCGCCGGAGCAGGTCGGCGTGGATCCGCGCGTGGCTGATCGCGGCCGCGGAGTGGGCCGCCATCGACGAGAGGAGCTTGAGGTCGCCCGCCTCCCAGTGCCCCGGGTCGCGGTGCGCGGCGTAGAGCAGGCCGAACACCTCGTCGCCGCTGCGCATGGGCGCGCACATCTCCGAGCCGCCCTCCGCGCTCTCGGAGAGCTCCGCGCGGCCGCTCGCGAGGACGCGCGCCTCGATGCCCTCGGCGGCGCTGCGCGCCTGCTGCGCGCCGCCGCGATCGTCGCGCGACGCGATCGGATCGAGCATCCCGTTCGCGACGTCGTGGAGGAGGATCGCCGAGGCCTCCGCGCCGAGCGCGCGGTGCGCCTGCTCCACCACCATCGCCGACACCTCCTCGACGTCGAGCACGTGCGAGAGCGCGTCGCTCATGTCGTAGAGGAGCGAGAGCTCCTTGTAGCGACCCAGCGTCTCCGCCGCGAGCGCGCGCTTCTCGAGCTCGGCCGCGAACAGGTGCGCGAGGAGGCTCGCCACCGCCGCGCCCCCCTCGCCGCGCACCGCGCCGACCTCGACCCCGTCGACGAGGATCGGCTGGACCGGCGCGGTCTCGGGCGCGGCGCCGAGCACGACCGCCCCGGTGGGCTCGAGGACCGCGAACGCGGGCCCGAGCGCCGCCGCCGCGTCGAGCGCGGCGCGGTGCGAGCGCACGACCCGCCCGAGGCTCAACCTCGCCATCCCGCCCAGGATACACCGCGGTATCCTGCGCCGGTGACCGACCTCTTCGAGACGAGCCTGGTGGCCGCGCTGGCCGTCGAGCCGGACGGTCGGATCGCGCGGGCCAGCCGCGGCTGCCTGGAGATCCTCGGCTGGCCGCCCGCGGAGCTCGTCGGCCTGCGCCTCTCCGCGCTCGCGCGGCCCGAGCACGCCGGGCGCGTGGACAAGGCCCTGGCGTACGTCGCGCGGGGAGCGCCCTCCGCGATCGTCCGCGCGCGCTTCGCGCACGAGGGGCGAGAGCTCGAGCTGATGATCCGGCTCGAGCCGGTGCCCGAGGGGCTCTACGCGATCGCCGAGGACGTGGGCGTGCGCGCCGCGATCCTGCCGAAGGGCTCGCAGCTCCAGTCGCTCGTCGACTACACGGCCGATGCGTGGTTCGTGCACGACCTCGACGGCCGGATCCGCGACGTGAACCCCTGGGCGCACAAGTCGCTCGGGTACACCCGTGAGGAGATGCTCGCGCTCCGCGTCTCGGACTTCGAGGCGACGATCGAGCCGGGTCGGATGGACGGCGTGTGGAACCGGATGGAGATCGGCAAGCCGGTCACCGTCGAGGGGCTCCAGGTGCGCAAGGACGGCTCGCGCTTCCCCGTCGAGGTCCGGCTCGGGCTGTTCTCGACCGAGGAGGACGAGATCCTCATGCTCGCGGTCGCGCGCGACACCACCGAGCGCAAGGCCCAAGAGGCGAAGCCGCGCGAGCTCGCCGAGCGGCTGCAGCAGCTCAACGAGCACCTCGAGGACGAGGTCGCGACGCGGACGCGCGAGCTCTCCGTGGTGATCGAGAGCCTCGCGGACGGGCTCTTCGCCGAGGACGCGGCCGGCATGGTGCGCGCCTCGAACCGGACGCTCGAGACCCAGCTCGGGCTCCCCGCGTCGCCGACCGGCCGGCGGGTCGCGGACGCGCTGCCGCCGACGCTCGCCCAGCTCTCGCGCGAGTGCATCGAGCAAGGTACGTTGCGCACCGTCGAGATCGAGCTCACGCGCGGGCGGATCGGGCTCGCGGTGGCGTCGCCGGTCCGCGACTCGGACAGCCCGCTCGGCGCGGTCACCCTCGTGCGCGACGTGACGCTCGAGAAGGAGATCGACGAGATGAAGACCAACTTCATCGCCATGGTCTCGCACGAGCTGCGCACGCCGCTCACGTCGGTGCTCGGGTTCGCGAAGCTGACGAAGAACAAGCTCGAGAAGGCCGTCTTCCCCGCGCTCCCCGCCGACGACACGAGCGCGCAGCGCGCGGTCGAGCGGGTGCGCGGCAACGTGGACATCATCGTCGCCGAGGGCGAGCGGCTCACCCACCTGATCGACGACGTCCTCGACATCGCGAAGATGGAGGCGGGCCGGATGGACTGGGCGATGGCGCCGCTCGATCCGCAGGCCCTCCTCGCGCGCGCGGTCGCGACGTGCGGCTCGCTGTTCCCGGAGGACGGCCCGGTCCGCTTCGAGCAGCGGATCGAGGGGCCGCTGCCCACGATCGTCGCGGACGAGGACCGCCTGATGCAGGTGCTGATCAACCTCGTCTCGAACGCCGTGAAGTTCACCGAGGAGGGCGCGGTGCGGCTCGTCGCGCGCGCGAAGGACGGCGCGCTCGAGGTCGCGGTCGAGGACACCGGCGACGGGATCGACCCCGCGCTGCACGACTCGATCTTCGAGAAGTTCAAGCAGGTCGGCGACACCCTGACCGGCAAGCCCAAGGGCACCGGCCTCGGGCTCCCGATCTCCCGTCAGATCGTCGAGGCGCACGGCGGCCGGCTGTGGGTCGAGAGCCGCCTCGGCGAGGGCGCGCGCTTCGTCTTCGCGCTCCCCGCCGCGCCGGCGACCGCGGTGCCCGCCTTCCGCGCGCCGAACGTCGATCAGCTCGTCCAGCGGATCGAGCGCGCGGCGCTGTCGCAGAGGGCGCCGGGGCGCGACATCCTCGTCGTCGACGACGACCCGAGCCTGCGCGAGCTGCTGCGGCAGCAGCTCACCGACCGCGGCTTCGCGGTGCGCCTCGCGACCGACGGCTACGAGGCGATCGAGGCCGCGCGCTCGCGGCGCCCGGACCTCGTGATCCTCGACGTCATGATGCCGGGGCTCAGCGGGTTCGACGTCGCCGCGATGCTGAAGAACGACCCGAAGACCGAGTCGGTGCCGATCCTCGTCCTGAGCATCCTGGCCGACGAGCAGCGCGGCCTGCGGCTGGGCATCGATCGCTACATGCAGAAGCCCATGGAGGCGGACGGGCTCGTCGAGGCGGTGGAGGAGCTCGTCGCGGGGGGCGACTCGCCGCGGCGCGTGCTCGTCGTCGATCGCGATCAGACCGCGGCCTCCGACATCGGCCGGCTCCTCGGGATGAAGGGCTACGAGGTGGTCGCGGTGTGCACCGGGGAGGACGCGATCGCGCAGGCGCGCGAGCACCGGCCCGACCTCATCCTCGTGGAGTCGCTCGTCGAGGGGCACGCGGAGCTCGTGCGCGCGATCCGCTTCGAGCGCGACCTGGACCACGTGCTGGTGATCCAGCTCATGGACGAGGGCTGAGAGCACCCCGCGCTGCGGGCGCTCTACGAGCGCAAGCGCGAGTTCTTCGAGAGGTTCCGCGCGGAGGTCTACGACGAGGCGCACGTCGCCGAAGAAGAACGGCGCACCGCGGACACCCTCGAGGCGATGGCCGCGCTCGCCGAGCAGCACGGGACGATCCACGAGAGCGGCTACGCGCTCGCGGACGCGATCGCGACGAGCGTGCTCTGCCGGCTCGCGGACCTCCGGCGGGTCGATCACTGGGTCGGACGGGACCACCCGCTCGCGCGGTACTACGATCGCATGCGCGCGCGGCCCTCGTTCGCCGCCGTGTTCACCGACGACCCGAACCTCCCATGAGCCGCACGATCCTCCTGAGCTGCGCGCTCCTCCTCGCCGCGTGCGGCCAGGCCCACCCGCGCGAGGACGCGGGCGCGCCCCCGACCGACGCGGGCCCGCCGCCGTGCGAGCCGCCGTCCGTGACCGTGCTCGTGCTCACGGACTACGCGCCGGGGACCGAGGTGGTCTCGATCGTCCTCGAGCTCAACGACGTCATCGTCGACGGAGCGGGTGTGAGCGTCGGCGACGACCTGAGCGGCGGCGTCACGCTCGGCCCGCTGTGCGGGGTCCTCCCGCGCTCGCGCCTCACCGTGCGCATCCTCGACGTGCGCGGCGCCGAGATCGACGCGGCCGTGCTCCTGCTCGAGACGGTCGAGGACGGCGCGACGGTGACGATCGAAGTGAACCGCTGAGGCAGCTGCAGTCGTCGAAATCGCAACTCCTCTTCATCACGCGCTACGCTGCGGGCGTGGCCTCGGATGCCGACCTCGAAGCTCTCCTCTTCGACCTCGAGTCGGACCGGGTCGAGCGCAAGGAGGCCGCGACGGATCTGGAGAAGATCGCGCAGGCGATCTGCGCATTCTCGAACGACATGCCCGGCCACGGGCGGCCTGGCTACGTGTTCGTCGGCGCGCGCGACGACGGTCAGCCGTCGGGCAAACCCATCACGGACGAGGTGCTTCTGAAGCTGGCCGGCCTGCGCGATGACGGACGCATCCTCCCGCAGCCGCGGCTCACCGTGTCGAAGCGCGTCCTCGGGGGCTGTGAGATGGCGGTGGTGGAGGTCTTCCCGGCGGGGCTGCCCCCGGTCCGGTTCAACGGCGTCGTGTGGATTCGCGTCGGCCCGCGTCGCGCCCGCGCGAACGAAGCGGAAGAGCGGGTGCTCTCGGAGCGCCGCGCCGCCGTCGCCGGTCGGACGTGGGACGCTCGCCCATGCGTCGAGGCGACGCTCGACGATCTCGCCATCGAGATCTTCGTCGCCTACCGGAGCCAGGCAGTGCACCGAAGCGTCATCGAAGAGAATCAGCGCGAGATCGACGACCAGCTGGCGTCGCTTCGCTTCCTCGATCGCAAGGCACGCGTGCCGACTCACGCGGGAGTGATCGCCTTCGGCAAAGACCCGAGGTTCTTCTTCCCGGGCGCGTACGTACAGCTCGTCTGGTATGAGGGCACGACGACCGCGACCGAGGTTCTCCGTCAACGTGAGATCGACGGCGACCTGGCTTCCGTGCTGAGGCAGCTCGATG
Organism: Sandaracinaceae bacterium; assembly: GCA_041918555.1. Taxonomy (GTDB): domain Bacteria; phylum Myxococcota_A; class Polyangia; order Polyangiales; family Sandaracinaceae; genus JACKEC01. The sequence goes on along the minus strand of JAYRVK010000695.1, from coordinate 1,730 downwards.
AGGTGGCCAAGGACGTCTGCCGCGCGCGCCCACTCGCGGTCTCGGGCTTGCGCGAGGAGACGGTCTACGACTACCCGCCCGAGGCGTTGCGGGAGGCGTGGGTCAACGCGGTCGTCCACAGGGACTACGAGTCGAACACGCCGACGATGATCACGATCCTCTTCGATCGGATCGAGGTGCTCAGCCCGGGCGGCCTCTACGGAGACTTGATCCCCGAGGACTTCCCTGGAAGCACCGCCTACCGAAACCCGATCGTCGCGGAGACGGCGAAGGTGCTCGGGTACGTGAACCGGTTCGGTCGCGGCGTGCCCAGGATTACGGAGTCGCTGCGCGCGAACGGATCGCCGGCAGCGACGTTCGAGCCGCGTCCGGCCCACTTCCTCGTGATCCTACCGAGGCGCAGATGAAGACGATCGCGTTCTTCAACAACAAGGGAGGCGTCGGCAAGACCACGCTGGCGACCCACCTCGCGTGGATGCTCCACCATCTTGGGGCGCGGGTGCTCGTCGTGGATCTCGATCCGCAAGCGAGCTTGACCGCGGCACTCGTGCCCGAATCGCGGATCGGCGAGCTGTGGGACGCGTCGCCCCCCGGCAGCGTCGCCGGGGCCGTTCAGCCGCTCCTCGAGCGCCTCGGTGACCTCGGGCCCGCTCCCGTCGAGACCATCGCGGACGGCCTGTCTCTGGTTCCCGGGGATCTCTCGTTGGCGAGCTTCGAGGACCGCCTCGCGGAGTGCTGGCCCCGATGTCTGGACGACAACATCGCGAACGCCGCGGACGCGTTCCGCGTCACGAGCGCGTTCTACCGGATGGCGCGCGACGCCGCCCGACGCACCGGGGCCATGGTCGTCTTGATCGACGTCGGTCCGAGCCTCGGCGCCCTCAATCGCGCCGCCCTCGTGGCCGCCGACCACGTCGTGGTCCCCCTGGCCGCCGATCTCTTCTCACTGCGGGGTCTCCAGAACCTCGGCCCGACGCTCACGGAGTGGCGCAGTGGGTGGAGGCTGCGCCGCGAGCGCCCGAACGCGCCCGCCGACTTACCGACCGGCGCGATGAAGCCCCTGGGGTACGTCGTACTCCAGCACGCCGCACGGAGGGCGAACGAGCCCGCACGCGCGTACCAGCGGTGGGTCGACCGATTCCCCGCCGTCTTCCACGAGCAGGTGCTCGGGGACGTGGTCCCCGCGGGGGACGACCCGGCGCGCCTCGCGCTGCTTCGCCACTTCCGAAGCCTCCTCCCGATGTCCCTCGAGGCGCAGAAGCCGGTCTTCGACCTGACGGCCGCCGACGGGGCGCTCGGGAGCCACGCGAAGACCGTGGCCGATGCCGGGCGGATCTTCGAGGACCTCGCGCGGGAGCTCGCCGCGCGGGCGCAGATCGCGCTCCCGGAGTGACGCGACCATCGAAGGGCTGACGCCGCCCGGTTCGATCTGCTAAGCCGCGCGCCATGATCCCCCGCTACACGCCCGACGAGCTCGACGCGCTGTGGAGCGACGCCGCGCGCTACCGCGCGTGGCTCGACGTGGAGCTGGCGGCCTGCGAGGCGATGGAGGCGGCGGGGCGCGTCCCGGCCGGGACCGCCGCGGCGATCCGCCCGGTCCGCGAGCGGCTCGAGCCCGCGCGCCTCGACGCGTTCGAGGCGACCTCGCGGCACGTCGTGTTCGCGTTCCTCCCCCACGTCGAGGAGCTCGCGGGGGCCGCCGCGCGCTGGCTCCACCTCGGGATGACGAG
>JAYRVK010000694.1:0-7619 GCA_041918555.1 Sandaracinaceae bacterium | reverse complement strand
CTCGGGGCGCCGCCTCGAGACGACCAGCGGGTTCCGGGACAGCGGGACCGCGCCCGACGCGCGCGCGGCGTTCGCGGGCCTCGACGGCGTCGAGTCCGTGCGCGAGCTGTCGGACAAGGACGGCGAGATCAAGGTGGAGATCGCGGCCACGTCGAAGGGCGATCTGCGCCCCGACATCTTCCGCGCCGCGGTGGAAGCCGGGATGGTCGTGGTCGGGTTCGAGACCAAGACCCAGAACCTCGATCAGGTCTTCCGCGACCTCACCAACGCGTCCGAGCCCGAGCCCGCGCGCGGGCGCCCCAAGAAGAAGGCCGCGGCCGAGACGAAGGCCGAGGAGGAGTGACGCGATGCAGAACGTGACGAACATCGCGCTGCGCCAGTTCCGCAGCTACTTCAACGGTCCGGTCGCGTACATCGTCGCGATCATCATGCTCGGCGTCGTCGGCTTCATGTTCTGGACGTTCTTCTTCCTCCAGGGCCGCGCGACGCTCCACGAGATGTTCAACTGGATGGGCTACGTCATGGTCGTGGCCGCGCCCGCGATCACCATGGGCCTCGTCGCCGAGGAGAAGGCGAGCGGCACCATCGAGCTCCTGTTGACGATGCCGGTGAAGGAGTCCGAGGTCGTCCTCGGGAAGTTCTTCGGCGCGTTCGGGCTCTACCTCGTGATCGTGCTGCTCACGCTCGTGAACCCGATCGCGGTCTCGCAGTTCGGCGACCTCGACTGGGGCCCGGTGGCGACCGGCTACCTCGGCCTCGTGCTCGAGGGCGCGGCGATGATCGCGATCGGCCTCGTCGCGTCGAGCACGCAGTCGAACCAGCTGGTCGCGTTCTTCATCTCGCTGTTCCTGCTCGCGGTCGTCGGCTGGCTCATCCCGGCGGCGGCCCGGTTCCTCGCGACCGGGTGGGTCGCGAGCCTGCTCGAGAGCATCTCCTTCACCCACCACCTCGAGAACATGGCGCGCGGGGTCATCGACACCCGCGACGTCCTCTTCTTCATCTCCCTCACCCTCGCCGGCCTGACGCTCTCGTTCCAGGCCATCGAGGCGCGGCGCTGGAACTGACGACCATGGCCGACACCACCGAGAAGAAGACCGCAAAGAAGACGGCGCCCGCGCCGGACGCCGCCGACCCGAAGGCCGCGCCCAAGGGCAAGGGCACCGGCGCCGCGGTCGAGTCGATCACCTTCACGCTGATCACGCTGGTCGCGCTCGTGCTCGCGAACGTCGCCGGCTACTACTTCTTCGAGCGCTTCGACCTCACGAAGAACCGCCTCTACTCGCTCTCGCAGGCCTCCGAGCGGCTCGTCTCGGACCTCGAGGACGACATGGAGATCACGGCGTACTTCACCTCGGACCTGCCGCCGCCGTTCAACGCGACCGAGCTCTACGTCCGCAACATCCTCGCCGAGTACGAGGCCGCCTCGAACGGCCACGTGCAGGTGCGCTTCGTCGATCCGGACGACGACGAGGAGCGCGAGGCCGCCGAGCGCGACGGCGTGCAGGAGGTCCCGCACCAGCTGATCGAGAACGACTCGGTCAGCGTGCAGAACGGCTACCGCGGCCTCGTGATCCGCTACCTCGGGGACCGCAAGACGATCCCCGTCATCCAGGACACGCAGGGCCTCGAGTACGAGATCACGCAGGCGATCCGCCTGCTCGTGCGCGAGCCGCTGCCGGTCGGCGTGGTCGAGGGTCACGGCAGCCCGTCGCCGACCGAGGGGCTCACCACGCTGCGCGGCGCGCTCGAGCACTACAACCTCCAGACGGTGAACGTCGGCGAGGAGATCGATCAGAACCTGCGCGCGCTGCTCCTCGTCGCGCCGATCGAAGAGCTCAACGAGACGGAGCTCCGCCGCATCAACCAGTACGTGATGCGCGGCGGCTCGCTCGGGGTGTTCGGCGGCACGATGAACATCAACATCCAGGGCCCCGCGCCGACCGCGTCGAGCGTCGACACCGGCGTGAACCGGCTCCTCGACCGGTGGGGCATCGAGATCGGCAGCTCGCTCGTCGCCGACGCGCGCTGCGGCCGCGTCCCGATGCGCACGCCGATCGGGATCCCGATCCCCGTCGCGTACCCGCCCGCGCCGATCGTGATGTTCGACGACGAGCAGCAGGAGCACCCCTCGCTCTTCCGCATCCCGCAGGCCCCGTTCTTCTTCACCTCGCCGATCACCGTCGACGATCACTTCGCGGAGCTGCACGGCCAGGTGCTCGCGCGCTCGAGCGAAGAGGCGAGCTGGCTGATGACCGGCGAGACGATCCAGCTCGAGCCGCGCGACCCGCGGGAGTGGGAGATCGGCGCCGAGCAGGGCCCGCACACCGTGATGGTGGCGATCCAGGGCACGCTGCCGAGCGCCTTCGAGGCGCAGGAGAGCACCGAGGGCGCGATCGAGGCGCCCGCGCAGTCGGAGGAAGAGGTGCGCGTGCTCGTGGCCGGCTCGGGCGCGCTCCTGCGCGACGAGTTCCTGCCGCAGGAGGCGCGCGGTTCGGGCGGCGCAGGCGTCGCGCTCGCGCTCAACGCGGTCGACTGGCTCGCGGGCGACGCGGACCTCATCGCGATCCGCGCGAAGAACATCGAGGACCCGGCGCTCGACGTGCCGCAGTCGCTGACCTCGGCGCGCGACGACGCGCTCGCGGCGGCGGAAGAGGGCAACGAAGAGGGCGTCAACGAGGCGATCCAGCGCCACAACGAGGCGGAGGACGCGTGGGAGAGCAAGAAGCTGTGGTACCGGCTGGGCATCACCTTCGGCCTCCCGCTGCTCGTCGGCGTCTTCGGCCTGATCCGCTGGCAGCTCCGCAGCAACCAGCGCGCGAACCTCGAGGAGCTCCGCAAGAAGCTCGCGGCGCAGAAGAAGACCAAGAAGGCGGCGTGAACCATGGAATGGCAGCGATACCGTGCGGTGATCGTGGGGGTCGTCGCGGTCGCGCTGATCGGCGTGACCTGGTGGGCCATCACCTCGCAGACCGGCGACACCCCGGTCGATGAGACCGAGGAAGACGAGTTGACGCTCCCGACGGTGGAGCGCGACGACGTCACCGAGCTCGAGATCCACATCCCGGCGGGCGAGGGCGAGGACCAGCCGGCCGAGACCATCCGGATGGTCCGGGGCGAGGGCGACGCGTGGCGCCTCGCGGAGCCCGTCGAGGCGGACGCCGCGGAGACGGCGATCACCACCGCGCTCGACAAGATCTCCACCCTCGAGGTGGTCGGCCGCGCGGCGAGCCGCGAGCAGCACCACGAGCGGCTCGAGGTCGACCCCGCGCACGGCGTGCGCGTGATCGCGCGCCAGGGATCCGAGACGCTCATCGATGTCTGGATCGGCGCGTACCGCGCGGGCAACACGATGGTCCGGCAGGAGGGCCAGGACGCCGTCCTGATGGTGCGCGGCTCGATCAAGTTCGCGTTCAACAAGCGCACGCGCGACTGGCGCAACCGCGCGATCCTCGAGCTCACCGCGGCCGACGTGCGCGAGGCGGAATTCACGAACCCGAACGGCCACTGGGTCTTCGTGAAGGACGGCGAGAGCTGGATCGAGCGCCTGCCCGAGCCGGTGGAGGGAGCGGAGCCGCCGGTCGGGATCGAGAGCTTCGATCAGGCCCGCGTGGGCACCGCGATCTCGAGCCTCGCGCGGCTGCGCGCGTCGGACTTCGGCGAGGTCAGCGCCGAAGAGGCGGGTCTGGGCGAGGGCGCGCCGACCGTGCGCATGGTCAGCGGCGAGGGCGACGCGGCCCAGACCGTGGTGCTCCGCGTCGGCAGCGAGTCGACCGACGGGCAGCGCTACGTGCAGCGCGAGGGCGACGCGACGATCTACCTCGTCTCGCGCTTCATGGCGGAGCGCCTGATGCCGAACGTCGCGGCGTTCCAGCCGGGCGCGGAGCCCGCGCCGGAGCCCGGCGGCCACGAGGGCGAGGAGCCTCCGTCGATGGAGGGGGGGGGCCAGATCCCGCCCGAGATCATGGAGCAGATCCAGCGCCAGCTACAGCAGCAGGGCGGGCACCCATAGGCGCCGGTGCGGCGTCCTGGGATCGCGCAGGCCCTGCTCGGCGCCCTCCTCACCGCGGCGTGCGCGGGCGCGGCGACCCGACCATCCGCGCGCCAGCCGCCGCCGCTCGACGAGTGGGAGTCCGCTCCGAGCGTGCGCTGTCACCCGCGTGTGGCGCTCGCATTGCTCGCGGCTCCCCCGACTCGGGTGGGCGCGGCGCGTGCGCTCGAGCGCGACGGCATCCATCGCGTGATGACGAATCAGGTAATGGAGATCCGCGACTGCTACGAGCGCGCCCTCGCCCGCGACCCCGCGGTCCGCGGCCGCATCATCGTCGCCTTCGACATCGCGCGGAGCGGCGAGGTGACGTCTGCCTGCGTCGCGACCAGCGCTTCGCAGCGCCGGTGGTTGGAGGCCTGCATGGTGCGCGCGGTCGAGAGCTGGCGGTTCCCCGCGCACGACCGGAACGAGCCGATCCACGTCGCCTACCCGTTCGTGCTCTCCCCGAGTCCTGCCGAGCCGCGCTAGCTCCTCGGGCGCGCGGCCGAGACGACCGCCTCGTCGACTTGCGTTCGATTGCAGATTAGAAGTAGTGGTTCTAATCTGCACGCATGCCTCGGTTCCGCACCCGCATCGCGGCGGACCACGTTCGCGGGCTCCTGCGGCGCTCTCCGGCGGTGGTGATCCTCGGCCCTCGGCAGGTCGGCAAGTCCTCGCTCGCGCGGCTCGCGTTCCCGGAGCACGCGTTCTTCGACCTCGAGGACCCGCGCGACGAAGCACGCCTGGCGAGCGATCCGATGTTCGTGCTCTCCGAGCACCGGCGTGTCGTGATCGACGAGGTCCAGCGCCAGCCACAGCTCTTCACGGTCCTGCGGAGCTACCTCGACGGCGACCCCCGCCGGCGCGCCGTGCTGCTCGGCTCCGCCTCGCCCGCGCTCCTCCGCTCGGTCTCGGAGTCGCTCACGGGGCGCGTGCTCTTCTACGACATGCCCGGCGTGTCGGTGCTCGAAGAGGACGCGGCGAAGCTCTGGCGCCTGGGAGGCTTCCCACGGCTGCACTGGTCGCGACCGCGGGCGCGGCCCGAGGAGTGGTACCCCGCGTACCTGCGCACGACGCTCGAGCGCGACGTACCCCAGCTCGGGCTCACGCTGCCGCCGTCGCGCGCCCGCACCCTGCTCACGCTCCTCGCCAACGGACAGGGGACGACGCTCAACCTGTCGTCGCTCGGCGGCCCGCTCGGCGTCAGCTACCACACCGTGGCCGCCGCGATCGATGTGCTCGAGGGCGTCTTCCTCGTACGACGTCTGCCGCCGTTCCTGGCGAACGTGAGGAAGCGGCTCGTGAAGGCGCCGAAGATCTACGTGCGGGACACCGGGCTCCTCCACTCGCTCCTCGGCATGGGGTGGACGCGCAGCGCGCAGCTCGCGCACCCCAAGATCGGGGCGAGCTTCGAGACCTTCTGCATCGAGCAGCTGATCGCGCACGCGCGGCTCGCCGACCCCGCGAGCGAGGCCTACTTCTACCGGACGCAGACCGGCGTGGAGCTCGATCTCGTCCTCGTGCTGCGCGGCGAGGCGATCGGCTTCGAGGCGAAGCTCGGCATCACGCCGAGGGAGCCGCGGCGCATGGCGATCGCGATGTCCGATCTCGGGATGCGCCGCGCCTTCCAGGTGAACGCCGGCGCGGGGCTCGCCGCGCTCACCCGAGGCGTGAAGGTGGGAGGCCTGCGCGAAGTGCTCGACGAGCTCCGGCTCGTCCCGTGACGTTCCTGACGTAGGATGCGCGCCATGCTCCACCCGAAGGTCCCGCGCAGCCTGCTCCGCACCCAGCGGACGGAGCACGTCGCCTTGCCCCTCGAGCTCGTCGAGGGCGCGCTCCCGAGCGACCTCGCGGGGCACCTCTACGTGGCCTCGCCCGCCTCGACGGTGAGCGACGGGCGCGACCGCACGACGATCGTCGTGGGCGACGGGATGGTGCAGCGCTTCGACCTGTCGCCGAGCGGCGTGACGCTCACCACGCGGCTCGTCGAGAGCCACGACCTCGTCGCGGACGAGCTCACGCACGCCGATCCGAGCCTCGCCGCGTTCCGCTTCACCAACGCGGGCATGGTGCGCATCGGCCTCCTCGGCAGCCGCAACTTCGCGAACACCGCGCTGGTCCCGATGCAGCAGGGCACGGAGCCCGCGCGCCTCCTCGTGACCTACGACGCGGGCCGCCCCGTCGAGATCGATCCGGCGAGCCTCGCGTTCGCGACCCCGGTCGGCCGGCGCGCGGAGTGGGACGCCGAGGCGCTGCCCGACGCGCCCTTCCCCACCGTGCTCAGCCCCGCGCACCCCGCGTACGATCCGCACACGGGCGCGCTCTTCACGCTCGACTACGGCCGCGGCGTCCTGAATTTCGCGGGCACCGTGCCGCTCGTCGCGCTCCTCGCGGAGCTCCCGCGGCACGTGCTCCTCGCCGCGGATCGCGTGGCCACCGTGCTCGGGGTCGATCGCGCGTACCGCTGGCTCGCGCGCCGGCTCGAGGCGAAGGCCCGCGAGCTCGATCTGCGCGCCGAGGACCTGATCGCGCGCTTCGTCCCCTCGCTCGTCCCCGACAGCTTCACGGACCTCGTGCGCTGGGACGGGAGCGGCGCGCTCGAGCGCTTCCGGCTGGTCCTCCCCGACGACACCGAGGTCCACGTCGCGCAGTCGGTCCACCAGGTCGCGGTGACGCGCGAGCACGTGGTGATCCTCGAGACCGGGTTCAAGATCGGCCTGCAGTCCGCGTTCAACAACCCGCTCCCCGCGGGCGATCTCTTCGAGCGCCTCGCGCGCCTGCTCCTCACGCGCCCGCAGCTCCCGACCACCACGTTCTACGTGCTCTCGCGCGCGGAGCTCGATTCGCCCACGCTCGCGCCGACCGCGACGGGGCTCCCGCGCGTCGAGTGCCGCCGCGTGAGCGTGCCGCTCGAGGCCGATCACTTCCTCGCCGACTACGACGACGCAGGCGGCCGCGTGACCCTGCACGTCGGGCACGCGCCGGCGACGGATCTGTCCGAGTGGATCCGTCCCTACGACGTCTCGGCGTACGACGGCCGGCCGATCGATCCCGCGCTCCACGGGATGCTCGCGGTCGGGGCCATGGACGTCGGCCGCTTCGGCCGCTACGTGATCGACGGCGCGAGCGGCGCGCTCGTGTCGTCGCAGACCCTGACCGACGAGGAGACGTGCTGGGCGATCGCGCTCTACGCGGGCCAGGGGCTCAACACGCCCGCGCCGCCGCCCGCGCGGATCGAGCAGCTCTACTGGTGCACCGAGGGCGTGTTCCCCGAGCTCCTCACCGAGTTCGTGAAGGACCTCTACGCCGACTACGAGCACCGCCTCGTGCCCGTCGAGCGCATCCTGGCGATGGGCGCGACGGGCCGGCCCTCCGCGGTCCACCGCATCGACACCGCGTCGATGACCTTCGCGGACGGCTACGTGCTGCCGAGCGGGGTGATGGCCGGCTCGCTCCAGTTCGTGCCGCGCGGCGCGGGCCCGACCGACGGGTACCTCGCCGGCACGATCTACACGGGCGCGCGCACGGAGCTCTGGGTCTTCGACGCGGGGGACCTCGCGCGCGGCCCGCTCGCGAAGCTCGCCTCGCCGCG
>JAYRVK010000693.1:0-15166 GCA_041918555.1 Sandaracinaceae bacterium | reverse complement strand
TTTCACCGGGTATCAGGCGTTGAATGATCCGGCCGTCGGCTCGTTGCATCAAGCCGTGACAGGTCGTCCCTTGCCGACGAAACGAGGTATGAAGACGCCCGATATGTGGGACGCGGCGTTGGCGGGCAGGCTCAAAACACTTTGGATCATCGGGTATGACGTGGCGCAGACCGATCCGAATCTCAAAAGAGTCCATGCAGCGCTGAAAAGCCTGGATTTCCTGATCGTCCAGGATCTGTTCATGAGCGAGACGGCCAAGCTCGCGCACGTCGTGTTGCCCGGGGCGACCTTCCTCGAGAAGGACGGCACCTTCGTCAACAGCGACCGCCGCATCCAGCGCGTCCGCAAGGCGATCCCGGTGTTGGACGGGGCGATGCGCGACCTCGACGTGTACCAGCACGTCGCCGAGCGCATGGGCGCGGACCTCGGCTTCGGCAGCCCACCGGATCCCGCGAAGGTGATGGACGAGATCGCGGCGCTCTCGCCGCTCTGGCGCGGGGTCGCCTACTCGCGCCTCGAGGGCGACGGCGCGTTTCTCCAGTGGCCGTGCCGCACGCCCGACGATCCGGGCGCCGCGATCGTCCACGAGAACGGCGCGTTCCTCTCGGGCAAGGCGCGCTTCCGCGCGGTGCCGTGGCAGGAGCCGGGCGAGTCGCCCGACGCGGAGTACCCGCTCTACCTCACGACGGGTCGCCAGCTCTTCCACTACAACGTCGGCACCCAGACGCGGCGCACCAAGGTGATGGAGCTCGACCGCGCGAAGCGCGAGAAGGTGCGCATCCACCCCAAGGACGCGCGCGCGCTGTCGATCGCGGACGGCGAGACCGTCCGCGTAGTCTAGCGCCGCGGCCACGTCGACGTCGAGGCGCAGGTCACGCGCGCGACGAAGCCGGGCACGGTCTTCATGACGTTCCACTTCCCGGAGACGCGGACCAACCTGCTCCTGAGCTCCGCGGCCGACGAGTACACGCAGTGCCCCGAGTACAAGGTCTCCGCGGTTCGGCTGGAGAAGAGGGCCAGCTGAGGACGCCTCGTTTGGGTGCGACGAAGAACCTCTACGAGATCCTCCAGGTGAGCCCGAAGGCCGAGCCGGAGGTCATCGAGGCCGCGTACAAGCGCCTCGCGCGCAAGTACCACCCCGATCTCGGGTCGCGCGACGACTCGATGATGAAGAGCCTCAACGCGGCGTACGCGATCCTTCGTGACCCGAGGAGCGCGCGGCCCATGACCGAGAGCGGGCACGGGCTCGGCGTTCGGTGGCGAACCGACCACCCAACGCCGCGCAGCCCTCGAAGGCAACTTCTCCAAACCGCCGTGCGCGCGGGCCGACTCCCGACGAGGAGGTCGGTCGCTCGCGCTCGTGCCACGCGACGGCGGCCTCGAGCTCGTTCGCGGCCTCGGGATGAACCGGGAGCAGCATCAACGATCGCGAAGCGACTTCGCGATGCGGGCCTCGACCTCGCTCCAGTGCACCGGCTCCACCTCGGCCCGCTCGAGCTGTCCGATGCGGTCGCCGATCTCGGCGCTCCAATCCGCTCCCAGCTCGACGGGACGAGGCTCGAGGCTGTCGCTCAATGCCTCCACCAGCTCCTCGCGCTCAGCGGCGGCGAGCGCGAGCGCTTCGTCGAGGAGCTTCTTGACGGTCGAGGTCACGACAGGACCGCCAGGTTTGCGCGCCCGTGCGCGTTCCCTGTTACATTGCGCGGCGATGGCCGACGACGACGACTCGACCGCCGAAGAGGCGGTCGTCAAGGTGGAGACCAAGAAGAAGGACGAGGGGCCCAAGCCGGGCACTCCGCACCTCGTCTTGCGGATCATCCTCGGCGTCGCGGGGTTGCTCCTCTTGATCGGGTTCTTCTTCCCGTGGCTCCGGCTCGAGGCCGCCGACGGTCAGTTCAACCTCGTCACCGGGCTCGACGTGGTGATGGCGGGCGATCCGGTCGTGCGCGCGCTCGTCGGGCAGGACACGCAGCGCTACCTGCTGCTGCTCATCCCGGTCTTCGGCGTCGCGCTCACCGCGGTCGGCTTCCTCGGGATCCGCTTCTCCGGGCAGATCTCGGCGGTCCTCGGGATCCTGATCGTCGGCTACGGCATGGTCACGTTCATCATCTTCTTCTTCCAGCGGACCGGGTTCGGCCTCTGGATGATCCTCGGGGGCGCGTTCATCGCGATCCTCGCGGGCGTGGTGACGTTCGTGCGCGCGCGCGTCGACGCGGGCGAGGCGAACGCGCCGCCGCGATCGCGCGACTGAGATGGGCCTCTACGACGTCCACGCGCACGTCACTCACGAGAAGCTCGCGCACCGCGTCGGAGAGGTCCTCGCGCACGCGCGGCGGGCCGGCCTGACCACCATCCTCGCGAACGGGCTCAACCCGCACGACAACGCGGCGGTGCGCGCGCTCGCCCGAGAGGACTCGCTCGTCAAGCCGTGCTTCGGCCTCTATCCGGTCGACGCGGTGCTCTCCGAGATGGAGGCGATGGGCGTCGACTACCCGCGCGATCCGGGCCCGCCGTTCACCACCGACGAGGCGATCGCGTGGGTCCGCGACCACGCGAGCGAGGCGTTCGCGATCGGCGAGATCGGCCTCGACGGCCACTGGGTCCCCGAGGCCCTGTGGGACGCGCAGGAGCGGGCGTTCCGCGCGCTCGTCGAGATCGCGATGGAGGCCGGCAAGGCCATGATCATCCACACCCGCAAGCGCGAGCGGCGCGCGCTCGAGGTCCTCACCGAGCTCGGCGCGACGCGCGTCGACTGGCACTGCTTCGGCGGCAAGGTGACGCTCGCGCGCCAGATCGCGGAGCGCGGGCACTGGCTGAGCATCCCCGCGAACGCGCGGCGCAACGAGGCGTTCACCCGGATGCTCCAGACGCTCCCGCGCGACAAGGTCCTGCTCGAGACCGACTGCCCGTACCTCGGCCCCGAGCCGGGGATCGACAACGAGCCGGCCAACGTCGCGGGGACCCTCGCGTACGCCGCGGAGCTCTGGGGCGTGAGCCCGGAGGCCGCGCAAGCGCAGCTCGAGGCGAACTTCGAGGCCCTCTTCGGCGTCGCGCCGTGATCCCATCGGCGCTACCCTGATCGCGGGGTTCCGTGGAGATCAAGCTCGGGGCAGGCGCCAAGACCGTGATGATGCTGGCCGGCATCACCGCGCTGGTCTGGGGCCTCTACGAGGCCCGGCCCTTCATCCTCCCGGTCCTCACCGCGATCTTCATCACCGTGGTCTCGCTCCCGGTGGTGCACTGGCTCACCGGCAAGGGCCTCCCGCGCTGGGCCGCGATCACCCTGGCGGTGCTCCTCGATCTCGGGATCCTGTTCGGCTTCGGCGGCCTCGTCGGCGGGAGCCTCAACGAGTTCTACGAGCTCGTCCCGGTCTACCAATCGCGCCTCGCGATCGAGACGGCGGGCGCCGCCGTGTGGGTCGAGCGCCAGGGCCTCGACGTCGATCCCGACACCGTGAGCCGCGCGGTGGCGCGCGTCGGGGTCATGGACCTCGTCGCCGATCTCTTCCAGCGCCTCTGGGCCTTCGGGCAGAATGCGCTCCTCGTCGCCCTGCTCGTGCTGTTCATGCTGTTCGAGGCGGGCCCCTGGCGCGTCAAGCTCGCTTACGTGCTCCACAGCCCGACCCAGGACCTCCCGCGCTTCGCGAACGCGGCCCGCGAGATCCAGACGTACCTCGTCGTGAAGAGCGGCATGAGCGTGGTCACCGGCGCGCTCTGCGGCGTGTGGGTAGCGGTCTGCGGCGTCGACTTCCCGCTGCTCTGGGGGCTGCTCGCGTTCTTCCTCAACTACATCCCGACCCTCGGGATGTTCATCGCGACGATCCCGCCGGTGGTCGTGGCCTTGATCCAGTTCGGGCCGGGCAGCGCGATCCTCGTGCTCGCGGGCTACCTCGTGCTCAACTTCACGCTCGGGAATTTCGTGGAGCCCCGCGTGATGGGCCGCGCCCTCGGGCTCTCGCCGCTCGTGGTGTTCCTCTCGATGGTGTTCTGGGGCCTCTTGTGGGGCCCGATCGGCGCGCTCCTCGCGGTGCCGCTCACGATGGTGATCAAGATCCTCCTCGCGAGCACCGAGGATCTCCGGTGGGCCGCGGTGCTGCTCGGCTCGCGCGAGTGGCTCGAGCAGAAGCGCCGCGAGTGGGAGGATCCGTTCGAGGCCGAGAAGCGCCGCTCCCTCGCGCCCGACTACCTCGGCGACCCCGACGGGGAGCCCGCGCCCAAGCCCGCGCCGCCTCCCGCGCCCTCGGCGGCCGAGGAGAACCCGCCGCTCGACGAGGCGCCCGACCACGAGCAGTACAGCGGGATGCGCCCGAAGCCCGACGGAGCCAACCAGGCCGAGACGGGTTGACAGAAACGAACGGTCGTTCTATTGTGAGGCCGTGACCAAGGGCGCCGAGACACGGGCCGCGATCCTGGACGAGGCGCTCTCGCGTGCGAGCGTCCACGGCCTGTGCGGCGTGACGATCGGCGAGCTCGCCAAGTGCGCGGGGATGAGCAAGAGCGGCCTCTTCGCGCACTTCAAGTCGAAGGAGCAGCTCGACGTCGCCGTCCTCGACGAGGCGCGCGACCGGTTCGTGGCCTACGTGATGGCCCCCGCGCTCAAGGCCCCGCGCGGCCTGCCGCGGATCCGCGCGCTCTTCGGGCGCTGGATCGAGTGGGAGTCGGCCGACTTCCAGCCCGGCGGCTGTGTGTTCATGACCGCCGCGATGGAGCTCGACGACCGGCCCGGGCCCGCGCGCGACCGCCTCGTGGCCAGCCAGCGCGACTGGATCCAGGCGCTGCAGACCGCGGCCCGCATCGCGGTGGACGAGGGCCACTTCCGCGCCGACCTCGACGTCGAGCAATGGGCCTACGAGCTCTGGGGCCTCGCGCTCGGCTACCACTGGTACAGCCGCCTGCTCCGCGATCCGCGCGCGCTCGAGCGCGCGCACGCCGCCTTCGAGCACCTCCTGGCCTCGTCGTCCCGCTGACCCGCTCCCGAAGAGGACCACGCCATGACCCGCCGCCGCCCTGGTAATAGCACGAACGTTCGCTCCCAAATCGCCGTCGCCCGCGCCGCCCTGGGCGTCCTCGGTCGCGCCTCGCCGCCCCTCGCCGGGCGGCTCGCGCTGCGCCTCTTCACCGCGACGACGCGCCACCCGCCGCGGCCCGCCGAGCGAGAGGTCCTCGCGTCCGGCCGCCGCCTCACGGTGCGGCTCGACGGCGAACGCCTGGCCGCCTGGTCGTGGGGTCGCGGCGAGCAAACCGTCTTGCTGACCCACGGCTGGAACGGCCGCGGCTCGCAGCTCCACGCCTTCGTCGCCCCTCTGCTCCACGAGGGCTTTCGTGTGGTCGCGTTCGACAACGTCGGCCACGGGGAGTCGTCCGGCTCGCGCGCGACGTTCGTCGACCTCGCGCGAGGGATCGCGGCGGTCGCGCGGGCGGTGGACGGAGCCCACGCGATGATCGCCCACTCGCTGGGCGGCGCCGCGACCGCCCTCGCGCTGCACGAGGAGGGGCTCGTCCTCGAGCGCGCGGTGCTCGTCGCTGCGCCGACGGACCCTGGCCGCTGGATCGCGACCTTCACCTCGTTGCTCGCGTTGGACCGCGAGGTCGAGGCGACCTTCCGCGAGGCCCTCGCGCGCCGCGTGGGCCCGTCCCGCAGCGAGCTGCACGTCGACCAGATCGCCCCCGGCCTGCAGGTCCCTCTGCTCGCGATCCACGACACCGACGACCGCGAGGTCCCGTTCTCCGCCTCGGTCACGCTCACGCGCGCGTGGCCCGGCGCCGAGCTCCACGCGACGAGCGGCCTCGGCCACCAGCGCATCCTCTCCGACCCCGACGTCATCGCGCGAAGCGTCCGCTTCGTCGCCGAGCCCCACGTTCACCAAGGAGCCGCCGCATGACCACCCGCACCGATCTCCGCGACCCGCACCTCGCCGCACTCGTCGAGCGCGTCCCCGACGATCTGTTCGCGCGCGATCCGAAGCGTCCGCGCCGCGGCCTGGTCCGCTGGCTCCGCGCGCTCCGGCGCCCGTAGCTACTCTTCGGGCTCGTGCCCGAAGAGCTCGCCCACGTCGAGGCCGATCCCCTCGAACGGCTCCGCGCCGACCACGTCGCCGACGCCCGCGTTGAGGATGTTGACGTAGGCGTCGGCGCCGCGGCGCAGGACCATCAGCGTCTCGTGCTCCGGATCGAGCAGCCAGTAGAACGGCACCTCGTGCGAGTGCAACGTCCGTTGCTTCTGCACGATGTCGCGGCGCGCGGTCGACGGGGACAGGATCTCGCAGACCCAGTCCGGTCGCTCGCGCACCGGCAAGCCCTTTGGGCGCTCGGGGAAGCGATCGCGGCGGAAGCCGACCGCATCGTGGCGGAACACCTCCCCGGTCTTCGGGTACTCGACCTCGACCTCGGTCATCAGCCACCAGCCACCGGGCCCGCGCGGCCCGCCGGTGCGGCGGTGGTAAGGATCCAGGAGCGCGCTCAGCTTCACCTGTGCGCCGCCGTGCTCCGGCTTGGGGAGCGCCTTGTGCACGACCTCGCCGTCGACGAGCTCTACTGCGTCGCCGCGATCGCGGAGCGCCGCGAGATCGGCGAAGGTGGCGCGTCGTCGGACGGGCTCGGTCACGTCACGAGGATAGCCTGCCCCGTCAGCTCGTGCAGAAGTAGCCGATGCGGTCGTTGACGTAGTCGCAGCGCAGGCCCATCGATGCGCAGTCGCGCATCTCCACCACGCCCTCGTCGCACCACACCGCGGTGTCGCCCTGGCACTCGCCGAGGTAGTCGATCCCGTCGCAGGGATCCGCGCCGCAGTAGTAGCCGCCGACGTCGTCCGAGCGGAAGCACGCCTCGCCGCATGCGCCGCAGTCGCGGCGGCGCAGCGCGCCGCGGTCGCACCACACGGCCACGTTGCCGTCGCACTCGCCCTCGGCGCTCACGCCGCTGCAGGGGTCGCTCGCGACGCAGCGGTAGCCCGCGGCCGCGGGATCCCACCCGCACACGCCGCCGCCGACGCACCGCGCCGACGCCAGCGCCTCGCCCTCGCACCACACCGCGGTGCCGCCCGCGCACTCCCCCTCGGGCGTGATGCGACCGCACGGCGCGCCCTCGACCACGGTCGGGCCCACGTGGCTCTCGATCCACTCCGCGACGACGTCGGCGCGGGTGTAGCGATCGCGGCCGACGCAGCTCGGATCGCCCCAGCTCAAGACGCCGACGACGCGCACCGTCGAGTCGCTCGCGAGCACCATCAACGGGCCGCCGCTGTCGCCGAAGCACACGCCGCGCTCGCCCATCCCGTCGATCACGACCTGCTGGCCGCCCGCCCCATCGCGCTCGAAGCCGTCGATCGGCTCCGCGGTGAACTCGCGCTCGCCGCTCGAGCCGTCCTCCTGCGTGCCGTAGCCCGCGGCCTCGGCGATCCGCCCGTTCCACGAGTCGTCGAGCACCTCGTCGCTCAGGATCGGGATCGGCTCGAGCGCCGCGAGGCGCGAGGACGCCGGCGCGTCGACGCGCACGAGCGTGATGTCGAAGCCGCTCGGGTGGTCGATCACCTCGACCGCGCGGAAGCAGACGTCCGGGCGCGCGGGCTCCACGCCGACGCACGCCTCGCGGCCGACGCGGATGCCGCAGTGCGCGGCCGTGAGGATCCACTCGTCCGCGACGAACGCGCCGGAGCAGCCGCCCCAGTCCGTCACCGCGAGGACCTGACCGTCGCTCAGCGGCAGGGCCGTGGGCTCGGGCGTGCCGTAGTAGACGAGCCGTGTGGTGCGGACGTCGCCGCACAGGTCGCCGAGCCCGCCGGCGTCGATCGCGCCGTCGAAGGTGAGGGCTCCGTCCCGAGGGACGCCCGCGTCGTCGGGCGTCCCGGCTCCCCCGCTGCACGCCGCCACGCACAGCGAGAGGAGGAGGGACGGTGGGCCCACCCAGGCCGCCAACGAGGGTGGGCCCACCTCACATGAGCTCGGGGGGATCTCCGACCACCAGCGCTTCATGCGGGCCCGGACTCAGCAACGGCGGTGCCAAGGCGTCCCCGGATGCGGATCACCCACGATTTCCGGATCGCGGCCGCCCCGTGACCGCCCGGGACGGCCCACGGGTTAGGGGCGTGACGATCCGATCGTCAAAGGTCGATCGCCTCGACCTCGAGGCCCTCGACCGAGGCGCCGAGGAAGCGCGAGGCCTCCTCCGCGAAGCGCTCCGGGAGATCGGTGACCATCAGCCGCAGCGAGCCGGGCCCGGCGCGCGCCATCGAGCGCTCCGCGAGGAGCTCGGCCAGCTCGCGCGCGGTCGCCTCGGCGCTGTCGACCACCGCGATCGGGTGCGGCGAGCGCGCGGCGACCCGCTCGCGGATGACCTCCGCGAGGAGCGGGTAGTGGGTGCAGCCCAGGACCAGCGCGTCGACCTGCGCCGCGATCAGCGGCTCGAGGTAGCGCTCGACCACGAGGCGCGGCACCTCGCCCTCGACCCAGCCCTCCTCGACGAGCGGCACGAGCAGCGGCGCGGCGCGCTGGAACACCTCGGTGCGGCTCGACACCGCGGCCACCGCGCGCGGGTACGCGCCCGAGGCGACGGTCCCCGGGGTCGCGATGACCCCGAGGCGGTGCGTGTGCGTCGCGGCCACGCCGGCGCGCGCGCCGGGCTCGATCACGCCGAGCACCGGCACGTCGAGCTCGACCCGGAGCATCGGCAGCGCGACCGCGCTCACGGTGTTGCACGCGACGACGAGCAGCTTGATGCCGTCCCGCGCGAGGTGCCGCGCGCAGCCGCGCGCGTACCGCAAGATGGTGTGCGCGCTGCGAGTGCCGTAGGGCACGCGCGCGGTGTCGCCGAGGTACACGAGCCGCTCGCTCGGGAGCGCCGCGCGGATCGCCCGCACGACGGTCAGCCCGCCCAGGCCCGAGTCGAACACGCCGATGGGATCGTCCGCCGTCATGTGGGAGCACACGCGGTGAGGCACGCGCTGAACCCTCCGAGGTCGCAGCAGCGGCCCTCGAGGCAGTCGGCGTCGGCGGTGCAGCGCGCGCCGAGCCCGCGGCGCCGCGTGCAGATGCGGGCCCCGGTGGGGGTCGGCGCGCACCGGTAGTCGTCGACGGCGCCGCCCGTGCCCTCCGCGCACTCCGCGTCCGTCGTGCAGAAGCGGATGCAGACGTGCGCGCGCGTGCCCTCGCCGAGGCCGACCTCGCTGCACGTGACGTCTGCGCCACCGGCGCAGTCGAGCTGCTGATCGCACAGCGAGAGGAGGTCGTAGCGCGGCACGCACGTGGCGACGCCCGCGATGGGCTCGCAGGTCATCCGCGTGGCCACGCCGAAGATCGCGCCGAGCTGCTCGAGCTCGCGGCACCCGCCGATCAGCGCCTCGGCCTCGGCGCACGTCTCCGTGCACGCGCGCGCGCCGCCGCCGACGGGGAGGCAGCGCCCGACGAGGCAGTGCGTGTCGTCCTCGCAGGGCAGGCCCCAGAAGCCCGGGAGGCACGGCGGCGTGCCCGGCAGGCCGACGAGCTCGCCGAACCCGCGGAAGCACGTGGTCGCCGGCGGGCAGAACGGCCCGTCGCCGCCGAGCATGCAGGGCGGGAAGCACACGTTCTGGCTGCGCCCCGTCTCGTCCGACACCTGGAAGCTGAGGTAGCCGGTCGGGCAGCGCCCGTCGCGATCCGCGGCAGCAGTGCAATACAAGTTGTCGAAGCGGAGCCCCACGGCGACCGTCGTGGACGGCAGGCCGAGCGCCTCGTTGAGGCAGAGCTGGGGGACGGGGCCGTCGCGCGTGCAGTCCGCGGTGCGGCTGCACCCCTCGACCGGCCAGCACACGCCCTCGTCGCGGAAGGCGTCGATGCGGACGCACGTGAACTCGGTGCCGGGGCAGTCCGACGGCGTTCCGTCCGCGTCGATCGTGCACCGATCCAGGCACGCGCCGCGGGCCGTGCAGACCCCGTTCGGGCACGTGCTGGGATCGTCGCGATCGCACGCCGGCCGGCAGAAGTCGGCGCTGTAGACGTTGCCGTCCGCGCAGCCCTGGCCCGGGCCGCAGTCCTCGGGCGCGGCGCAGACGAAGAAGCCCTCGTCGAGGATCGCCGGGTACTCCACGGTGCAGCCCCCGAGCGCGAGGGCCAGCGCGGCGGCGCGCCCGTTCAAAACACGCCCTCGACGACGAGCCCGCCCGGCGCGGGGAGGACCGTGACGACGTCGTCGCGCCGCCGCCGCTCCGGGAAGAAGGCGGCGACGAACGCCGCGATCGCGGCGGCTCCGGAGATGGCGAAGAGGACGTCCGCCGCGATCGCCTCGCGCTCGCGGGCCTCGTAGAAGGCGACGAGCTCGGCGCGGAGTACGTCGCCGCTCGCGCGCTGCGCGTCGGTGAAGTCGAGGGTCTCTTGCGAGTGCACGCCGAGGCCGAGCCCCGCGCCGAACGAGGCCGCGGCGACGCCGAGGCCGATCCAGAGGAGCGCGCTCGGGCTCTCTTCGTAGGCCTCCTCGAGCTCGGCCGCGATCGCCACCTCGCGCCCGGCGATCACGCGCACGCTGCGGCGCCAGAGGTGGTGGCCGCGCGCCGCGACGCGGACGTCGAAGGAGCCGGGCGGGAGCTCGTGCCGCAGGCCACCCGCGCTCGTATGGCCGACGAGCGCGCCGTCGACCGAGACCTCCGCGCCCTCGACCGCGCACGCGAGGACGAGCGCGCCGGGCGCGGGCTGGGGCGGCGCGGGCGGCACCTCGGGCTCGGGCGGCGCGGGCGGCGCGTAGAGCTCGGGGATCGCCGCGCTCAAGGCGTCCGCGACGGCGCCGAGATCGCCCTCGACCTCGCGGAAGACGCGCCCCGCGATCTCACCGCGCGGCACGTCCACGCGGTTCAGGTTGAAGACCCAACGCCCTTCCCGGTGCGCGAGCGTCCCCGCGATCACCTCGACCACGTCGAGCTGCACGCCGACGCGCCCGAGGCACGCCATCGAGCTGATGCACTCGAGGGTCCCCGCGTCGCCCTGCCCGAGCTGCGCCTGGAACTCCTCCTTGCCGACGATGGTGACGCCGCCGCGGGCCGCGAGGGCGCCGACGAGGAGCTCGCTCAGGCCGTCGGCCATCGCCGGCTCCACCTCCGGGCTCGCCGGCAGGATCAGCACGGCGACGCGGCGCCGCGCGGGCGGCGCCTCCGTGCCCGCCTCGGGCGTCGCGGGAGAGTCGTCGTTCGCCGCGCACGTCGCGGCGCCGCACGCCCACAGCGCCAGGCCCAGGAGGACCGGCGGGAGGACGGAGCGTCGAGCGAGACGAGAGAGCATGGGTGCGGCCGCGCGATGATAGTGGGACCCACCGGCCGGAGCCAGCGGGCCGCGGCGGGGTGTGCTCTGGAATTCTGCTATGTTGAGCCTCGGGTGACACCTCGGGGAACACCGCTGCCCGACCATCCGCGCATGCTCCTGGTCGTCGACCCGGACCGCGCGCGCATGGGGCGTGCGCGACCGCTCCTGGACGCCTCCGGGTTCGTCTCGATGGGCGCGGAGGACTGGGACTCGGCGCGCCGCAAGCTCGAGCTCGTCCCGTGCTCGGCGATCCTCGTGTCGAGCGAGCTCGCGCCGACCGCGATCGCCTGGGTGCGCGCGAGCTACGAGCGCCTGCCGCCGGCCATCGTGGTGTGGGGCGAGGCGAACGAGGACGCGGTCACCCGGGCCTACGAGGCCGGCGCCGACGACTACGTCGCGTTGAGCGCGCCGGACGCCGAGCTCGTCGGGCGCATCCGCGGCCTGCTCCGCAACCGCGACTACCTCGATCGCCTCGCGCAGAAGGAGCGCGACGCGCAGGCGATGCTCGAGCTCACGCAGGCGCTCGCGTCGTCGCTCGACTTCTCGGAGATCCTCCACACCGTCGTGCGGCGCATCGCCGAGGTGGTGAACGTCGACCGCGCCTCCATCGTCCTGGCGCCTGACGCGGCGGACGAGGGCTCCGTCGGGTTCGTCGTCGCGACGAGCGACGATCGCGAGATCGCGAACCTGAAGATCGGGCTCGACAAGTACCCGGAGATCGTCGAGGTGCTGCGCACGCGCGAGCCGCTCACGATCGCCGACACCGCGACCCACCCCGTGCTCGACGGCGTGCGCGAGAGCGTCCCGGACCACGCGGTCGGCGCGCTGACGCTCCTGCCGATCGTGTGGCAGGAGGACGCGATGGGCGTGCTCTTCCTGCGCTCCGCGCAGAAGGGGATGCTCACGAGCCGCGAGATCGACTTCTGCCGCATCGTCGCCAACGCGACGGCGATCGCGCTGCGCAACGCGCGCGTGATGCAGTCGCTGCGCGACCAGACGCAGAAGGTGAACTACGCGCGGTTCGAGGCGGAGCGCCGGCTCCGCGCGCTCAAGCGCTACGCCAACCTCTTCACGAGCGCGGCCGACGGCCTCGCCGCGGTCGACGCCGACGGGAAGATGCTCTTCGCGAACCCGCGCGCGTACGAGATCGCGGGGATCGACGACGAGGAGGCGCGCGGGCAGAGCCTGCGGCGGCGCATCCACCCGGACGACTACGGGAAGATGGTGGAGCTCTGGCGCCGCGTGCGCGCGGGCGAGTACCCACGCGACGTGGACCTGCGCATGGTCCGGCCCGACGGCGGCGTGCGCGTGGTGAGCTGCGCGTTCAGCGCGCTGAGCGACAGCGAGGGCGCGATCCTCGTCTCGTTCCGCGACGTGACGCGCGAGCGCGAGATCGCCGCCGAGCTCGTGCAGACCAAGGACTTCCTCGAGTCGCTGATCGACGCGAGCGTCGACGCGATCATCGCGGCCAGCCTCGAGGGCGAGATCCTCCTCTTCAACACGGGCGCCGAGCGCATCTACGGCTACCCGGCGGAGGACGTGATCGGGAAGATGCACGTCACGCAGCTCTACCCGGAGGGCCGCGCCAAGGAGGTGATGCGGATGCTCCGCTCGCCCCAGCACGGCGGGGTGGGCAAGGTCGCGAGCATCCGCTTCGACGCGGTCGACTCCGAGGGCCGGCTGGTGCCGATCCTGCTGAGCGCCGCGATGATCTTCGACGCCCATGGGACGCCGACCGCGACCGTCGGGATCTTCACGGACCTGCGCGAGAAGCTGCGCATCGAGGAGCGGCTCGCGCAGGCGCAGCAGAAGCTCGCGGTCAGCGAGAAGCAGGCGCTCATCGCCGAGCTCGCGGGGACCGCGGCGCACGAGCTGAACCAGCCGCTCACGAGCGTGATCGGCTACGGCGAGCTCCTGCAGCGCAAGCTGCCCGCCGACACGCCGGAGCGCCACGCCGCCGACGTGATCGTGCGCGAGGCCGAGCGCATGGCCGACATCGTCAAGAAGATCGGCAAGATCACGCGCTACGAGACGAAGAGCTACGTGGGGACGCAGCGGATCCTCGACCTCGACAAGTCGTCGAGCCCGGACGACGCCGAGACGGGAGGCCGCCCATGAGCTCTCGCGACGACGCGACGGAGCGTGGAGACACGCTGCGCGACGGCGACCTGACGCAGCCGACCGCGCGGGACTCGCAGATCACGTCCAAGCAGGGCCCGGGCGAGACCGGCAAGCGGCAGCGCTACGAGGTGCAGGCGGCGCGGCGCGCGGCGTCGGCGGACCAGGGCGCGCTCGAGCCGCCGTCTTCGGACGAGATGCTCTTCAAGATCCTCGAGCTCAACCGCACGGTGAACGTGGAGATGCAGGACGAGGCGATCGTCCACGTCTACGTCACGGCGCTGCGCGATCTGTTCCCGCGGCGGCGCATCGCGGTGCGGCTCCTGTCGCCCGAGACGGCGGAGCTCTCGCTCGTGTACGCGACCGGCCGCCTCGACGAGTCGTCCCGCGAGCGGATCGTGGTGAGCCTCGACGCGATCGAGCGTCACGAGCTGACCCCGTTCGAAGTCGAGCGCGTCGGTGCGCGCGTCGTCGACGAGTACGCGCCGATCTTCGCGGAGCCCGGGGTCGGCTTCGACATCCCGCTGATCCAGGCGGGGCAGCTCAGCGGCGTGATGAGCGTGGAGTACGACGCGGGGATCGAGGAGCCGGGCTACGACCGCTCGATGATCGTCCCGCTCGCCGTGCAGCTCGGCGCGGCGCTGCGCAACGCGCGCCTCCTGCGCGAGTCGAACTACCTCCGCGACAACCTCGAGAAGCTCCTGGATCACGCGAACGCGCCGATCCTCGTGATCGGCCGCGACCGCGATCTTCGCGTGGTGAACCGCGCGTTCCTCGCCCTCACCGGCGCGCAGCGCGAGCAGATGCTCGGCCGCGACTTCCTCCAGCTCCTGCCCGAGACCGAGCGCGGCCGCATCCTGCCGGTGTTCATCCGCGCGCTCCGCGGCGAGCCGACGAGCAACTTCGAGGTGCGCCTCCCGCGCTCGCGCGGCGGGCACTCGCGGATCGTGATCAACACCGCGTCGGTGCTCGCCCCCGACGGGGAGATCGACGCGGTGATCGCGATCGGGCGCGACCTCACGGAGCTGCGCGAGCTCGAGAACCAGATGATCCAGGCCGAGAAGCTCGCGACGCTCGGGCAGCTCGCCGCCGGTGTCGTGCACGAGCTCAACAACCCGCTCACCAGCATCTCCGTCTACGGCGAGTACCTCTTGCGCAAGGGCGAGCGCGCGGGGCACGAGCCCGCGGACCTCGAGAAGATGCGGCGCATCGTCGAGAGCGCGGATCGCATCCTGAAGTTCACGCGCGACCTCGTGACCTACGCGCGGCCCACGACCGAGGAGCCCGCGTTCGTTCGCGTCCGCGACGTGGTCGAGCAGTCGCTCCTCTTCTGCGATCACGTGGTCGCGGAGTTGGGTGCGCGCGTCGTGCGCCGCTTCGAGTGCGGCGATGCGCGCGTCTACGGGGTGAAGGGCCAGCTGCACCAGGTGTTCATCAACCTCATCACCAACGCGTGCCACGCGATGCCCGAGGGCGCGGGCGAGCTCGTGGTGACGATCGAGGCCGACGAGGACGACTTCCTCACGATCACCGTCGCCGACAACGGGATCGGGATCCCGGAGCCGCAGCGCGAGAAGATCTTCGAGCCCTTCTTCAGCACCAAGGGCGAGGGCAAGGGGACGGGCCTCGGGCTCTCGATCGTGCGCAACATCGTGCAGCAGCACGGCGGCACGATCTCGGTCGGCGCGAACGGCGACGCGGGCTCCGTGTTCGTGGTGCGCCTGCCCGGACGCGCCGGGTAGTGGCGGAGGCCGAGGACGCGCTCGGGCTGGCGCCCCCCGCGACCG
>JAYRVK010000692.1:0-2749 GCA_041918555.1 Sandaracinaceae bacterium | reverse complement strand
TTCGACCCGGTCCTCAGCGGCAACCGCAACATCGCGTGCGCGACGTGCCACCTCCCGGGCTTTCACGCGGTCGACGGTCAGCCGCTCGGTCGCGGCGAGGGCGGCACGGGGATCGGGCCGAGCCGCGTCGGCGGGCCGACCCTGCCCCGCCGCGTGATCGCGCCGTTCAATCGGAGCTTCGTGACGGCGTTCCTCTGGGACGGTCGCGTCGAGCAGCTGCCCGACGGGACCCTCCGCGCGCCGGTGCCGCTCCCCGCCGACGTCGACGATCCGATGGTCGCGCAAGCCTTGTTGCCCCTGCTCGACCGCGACGAGATGCGCGGCCAGCCCGGCGACAACGAGCTCGCGGACCTCCCGGACGGCGACCCGTTCCCCATCTGGGCTGCGATCGTCGAGCGCCTGCTCGCGTTCCCCGACTACGTCGTGCTCTTCGAGCGGGCTTACCCCGGTGAGACGCCCTCGATCACCCACGTGGCCCGCGCGATGGTCGCGTTCGAGCGGCAGATCTGGGACATCACCGACACCGCGTTCGACGCGTTCCTGCGCTCGCGCACCAGCGAGGCCGGCCCGTCGGTCGATCCGTTCTCGGCACCGATCTTCGAGTTCGGGCCCGACGAGATGGAGGGGGCGGCCCTGTTCTTCGGCGACGCCGGGTGCGCGGGCTGCCACTCGGGCCCGCTCCTGAGCGACCAGGACTTCCACAACATCGGCGTGCCGCAGCTCGGGCCCGGCAAGGATCGCGCGACGGGCCTCGACGAAGGCCGCTTCCTCGTCACCGGCGACCCCGCCGATCGCTTCGCGTTCCGCACGCCGCCGCTCCGCAACGTCGACCTGACGCATCCCTACATGCACGACGGCGCGTACGACTCGCTCGAGGCCGCGATCCGGCACCACGCCGAGCCCGAGGCGAGCCTGCGGTCCTACGTCGCGCCTCCCGGCCACCCGGGCGAGCTGCACGGCGAGCCGGAGACCGTCGACGCGATCCTGGCGAGCCTCGACCCCCTCGTGGCGACGCCACGCCCGCTCGACGAGTCCGAGGTCCGGATGCTCGCGACGTTCCTGCGATCGCTGAGCTCGCAGACCGAGCTGAGCCTGTCCCTCGACGCCGCGATCCCGACGACCCTCCCGAGCGGTCTGCCCCCTCCCTGGCCGTTCTGATCGACGCATTGGCGCCTGGACGCGGGCGCCTCCATCCCCCATGAATGCCGCGACGCATGGGCCACCCCGCGAGCGGCGTGATCGAGGGGTCCGAGGCGGCGTCGGCCGCGCGCGGCGGGCTCTCGACGCCCGAGCTGGTCGCGATGGTCGCCGCGCTGATGTCGCTCAACGCGCTGGCCATCGACCTGATGTTGCCGGCGATGAGCGCGATCGCGGGCGACCTCGGCGTCGCGTCCGCCAACGACCAGCAGCTCGTGATCGTCAGCTACGTGATCGGCTTCGGCCTCCCGCAGCTCGCGTTCGGGCCGCTCGCCGATCGCTTTGGCCGGCGGCCCGTCCTCGCGATCTCCGTGCTCGGATACACCATCGTCGGGTTCGCCTGCATGGCCGCGCCGAGCTTCTCGGCGCTGCTCGCGCTGCGCGTGCTGCACGGTGTGTTCGCCGCGGGCTGCCGCGTCGTCGCGACGGCCCTCGTGCGTGACCTGTTCGCCGGGCGCGCGATGGCCAGCGTGATGTCGCTCGTCATGACCGTGTTCATGATCGTGCCCGTCTTCGCGCCCGCGATCGGGCAAGGCGTCTTGCTGGTCGCGCCGTGGCAGTGGTGCTTCGGGGTGCTCGGCGTCGCGGGCGTCGCGATGGTCGGGTGGACGTGGCTCCGCCTCCCCGAGACGCTGCCGATCGAGCGGCGCCGGCCTCTCGGGATCCGCGCGACCCTCGGCGCGTACCGCGCCGTGCTCACGAGCCGGCCGACCTTCGGGTACATGCTCGCGAGCGGCGTGATGTTCGCGGCGCTGTTCGGGTTCCTCTCGGCCTCCGAGCAGGTCTTCCGCGAGGTCTTCCACCGCGGCGACACCTTCGCGCTCTGGTTCGCCGCCTTCGCCATCGTGCTCGCGGGCACCAACTTCGCGAACTCCCGCCTCGTCACCCGCTTCGGCATGCGGCGGCTCGGCCACGTCGCGCTCGTGGTGTTCACGACGTCCGCGGCGCTCCTCGCGAGCCTGACGTACGCGCTGGGCGATCACCTGCCGATCTTCTTCCCGCTCTTCTCCGTCTGCTTCGCCGCGTTCGGGCTGATCGGCTCGAACTTCAACGCGCTCGCGATGGAGCCGCTGGGCCGCGTCGCGGGCACCGCGTCGGCGGCGTACGGCTTCGCGACCACCACGCTCTCGGCGGTGATCGGCGGGCTGATCGGGCGCGCGTACGACGGCAGCACCGGGCCGCTCCTGCTCGGCTACGTGGTCCTGGGCCTGACGAGCCTCGTCATCGTGGCGATCGTCGAGCGCGGGCGGCTCTTCCGAGGCTCCTGACGCGCGAGGTGGTGTAAGCTCGCCGGCATGTGCTTCGCGGCCCGCCGTCGGACGTGGCTGGCGGCGTGGGTCGTGCTCGTCGCCGCGGCGGCGCCCTCGTGCGTGCTCGACCGCTCGGGCACGCTTCCGGAGACGTGCGCCACGGACGACGACTGTCCGTTCGGGATGCGGTGCGTGGACGGGCGGTGCGGCGTCGGCCTCCCCGACGCCGGCGGCGACGCCGGGTCCGACGCGGGGTCGGATGCCGGAGTGGACGCGGGGCCCGGCGACGGCGGCGTGGACGG
>JAYRVK010000691.1:0-1510 GCA_041918555.1 Sandaracinaceae bacterium | reverse complement strand
GGAGCGCGCGGACGAGACCGCGGAGCGAGGCGCGGGTCCGCATCGCGGACCCCGCCGAGCGGAGCGGGCTCGGGAGCGCACCCGACGCGATGCGGATGACCCTCGGCGGCCACGATTGCTCGCGGCCCCCTCTCGAGAGGACACTCGTAACGGGCGCGGTGCGCCGACATAAGGCGGGGGTCGGATGGACGAGCGACGCGAGCGGCTGAGGGCGTGGGACCGACGGCTGGTCGAGGTGGCCAAGCGGGTGAAGGTGCTCAGCGCGATCGCGTGGCCCGAGGAGGTCGTCCGAGACTTCGTCGCGGGCGCCGAGCGCGGCGAGCGCAGGCTCCCCGAGCCCCCCCCCGCGGAGGGCGATCTCTCGAAGGAGCAGGAGGCCCTCGAGGCCCTCGCCGCCGAGATCGACCGCGGCGATCCGGCGGGCCGCTACCTCGCCGACACCGCGCAGAGCTACGCGCTCGCCGCGCGCATGCTCGCCGCGGCGCACACCCCCGAGTTCCGCGACATCTCCGTCGAGCTCTACGGGACTCCGTCGGAGACGCCGCCGGGCGCGGGCTTGTGTCCCCTCGCGGCGGCGCGCGAGCTCCTCGAGCGCAGCGAGGCGCTGCAGGAGGCGGGCGTGGTGCCGGAGTCCGCGATCTGCATCACCGCGCACCACGTGCGCGAGGTCCTCGCCGAGCGCTTCGACGGCTTCTTCGCGCCCGAGGACAAGGTCGACGTGGTGATCGAGCTGGGCCTCGCGTCCAAGGCCGCCGCGGGGGCGACCAAGGTGCGCGTGCGCGGCGGGACGTGCTTCTCGAACGAGGACATCGAGCAGCTCACGCACCACGAGGGGTTCGTGCACACCGCGACCGCGGTCAATGGTCGCAAGCAACCTGTGTTGACGTCGCTCGGGCTCGGCGCGCCGCGCACGACGTTCACGCAGGAGGGCATCGCGACCTTCGCGGAGCTCGCGACGCGCGCGATCGACATCTCACGCCTGCGCCGGCTCGCGCTCCGGATCGAGGCGGTCGACATGGCGCTCTCGGGCGCCGACTACGTCGAGGTGTACGAGCACGTGCTCGACCACGGGCAGAGCCCGAGCGAGAGCGCGCAGACGGCGATGCGCGTCTTCCGCGGCGGCGACGTGCGGGGCGGCGTCGCGTTCACCAAGGACGTCGTCTACCTCAACGGGCTCATCGCGGTGAGCACGTACTTGCGCGCGGCGGTGCAGGCGAACCGCCCGGACCTCATCGAGTCGCTGTTCCTCGGCCGGCTCACCCTCGCGGACGCGCTCGCGCTCGAGGAGCCGCGCGAGGCGGGCCTGGTCGAGCGGCCGCGCTACGTGCCCGACTGGGCGCGCCACCTCCCGAGCCTCACCGCGTTCCTCGCGTTCGGCACGCTCGTCTCGCGGATCGACATGGACGCGGTGCGCCTGGACGCCTTCTAGTACCCCGGGCCCGAGGTTCGATCCGGGTTCGGCGCAAGCCGAACCCGAGCGAACGGCGGGACCGAGGTACGTCTCGGGTGG
>JAYRVK010000690.1:0-2883 GCA_041918555.1 Sandaracinaceae bacterium | reverse complement strand
GGACTGGCCCGCGAAGTGCCGCCGCGCGGTCTCGCGCACCTGCGACGCGCCGCTCAGATGAAGGAAGCCGTCTTGCACGTCGACGGGCGCCTCGGGCACGCGGCCGAGCGCCGCCGCGTCGGCCCACCGCGCGGCCGTCAGGATCTTGTAGAGCGCCTCCACATGGGGAAGATGCCGCGAAAGTCCCGCACGCGGCGAGCGCGCTCGCGCATACTGCGGCTCGATGCGGTGGGGGCTCCACACGACGGTCGTGCTCGCGGCGGCGCTGCTCCTCTCGTGCGGGCGCCACGAGAGCGGGCTCGAGCGCGTGCGGCGCACGGGCGTGCTGCGCTGGGGCGCCGACATGCAGGGCGGCGAGCCCTACGTCTTCGAGGACGCCGAGCACCCGGGGCGCATCGTCGGCTTCGAGGTGGAGCTCGCCGACGCGATCGCGCGCGAGCTCGGGGTGCGCGCCGAGCACGTCCAGCAGGACTGGTCGAACCTCGTGCCCGCGCTCGACCGCGGCACCTTCGACATCGCGATGAACGGCCTCGAGGTCACCCCCGCGCGCGCCGGCACGGTCGGCCTCACGCGCCCCTACTTCGTGTTCGAGGCGCAGCTCGTGGTGCGCCGTGGCGACGACCGCATGCACTCGCTCGAGGACCTCGAGGGGATGCGCGTCGGGACGCTCGCCAACTCGCTCTGCTGGGACCTGCTCCAGCCGACGGGCGCACAGGCGATCCCCTACGAGGGCGAGCCGTACGCGGACCTCAGCGATCACCGCCTCGACGCGGTGCTCCTCGACGACATCATCGCCACCCGCTACGGGCTCGTGCGGCCGGACCTCGAGCTCGCCGCGACGGTCGGCCAGGGCTACTACAGCATCGCGACCAAGCAGGACGACGAGGACCTGCGCGCCGCGATCGACGAGGCGCTCGGGCGCATCGCGGCGAGCGGCGAGCTCCGGCAGATCCTCGCGCGCTGGGACATCGACTCCGAGCAGCAAGCGCAGCTCGCGACGTGGACGCAGGCCGACACCGACGCGATGCTCCGCGCGCGCTCGACGACGACCTTCGGGCTCGGGCACGTGTGGCTGTTCGTGCAGGGCGGCGCGGTGACCGTCCTGGTGTCCACGAGCGCGATGGCGCTCGCGGTGCTGCTCGGCGTCATGATGGCGATCGGCCGCCAGTACGGGCCGTGGTTCGTGGGCCGCTTCGTCACGAGCTACGTGGAGCTCTTCCGCGGGACGCCGGTGCTGCTGCAGCTCTACGTCCTCTACTTCGGCGTGATGGCGTCGTTCCGCGAGCTGACGGGGTTCGAGTCCGGCGTGGCCTACGACGCGTTCGTCGCCGCGATCGTGGGCCTCGGCCTCAATTACGCCGCGTACGAGGCGGAGATCTTCCGCGGCGGCCTGAACGCGGTGCCCGCGGGCCAGCTCGAGGCCGCGCACGCGCTCGGCATGAGCACGCGGCTCGCGGTGCGGCGGATCATCGTGCCGCAGGCCGCGCGCATCGCGCTCCCCGGCATGACGAACGACTTCATCTCGCTCCTCAAGGACAGCTCGCTCGTCAGCGTGATCACCGTGGTCGAGCTGACCAAGCGCATGACGATCACCGCGGTCGACGTGCGGAGCTGGCTCTTGCCGGGCCTGCTCTGCGCGCTCCTCTACCTCGCGATGAGCTACCCGCTCGGGCGGCTCAGCCTGCGGCTCGAGAAGAAGCTGGAGGGCGGGACGTGATCGTCGTCGAGGCGCTGAAGAAGAGCCACGGGCCGACGCCGATCCTGCGCGGCGTCTCCTTCGAGCTCCCGTCGCACGCGGTCGCGGCGGTGGTCGGCCCGAGCGGCGGCGGCAAGACCACGCTCCTGCGCTGCATGCACGGGCTCGCGCACTTCGACGAGGGGCGCGTGAAGATCGGCGACGCGGAGCTGAAGGCGGGCCCGCTCGGCCCGCAGAAGAAGGCGCTCGACGCCGTCCGCCTGCGCGCGGGCTTCGTGTTCCAGACCTGGCACCTCTTCGCGCACATGACGGTGCTCGAGAACGTGATCGAGGCGCCGGTCCACGTGCGGCACGTCCCGCGCGCGCAAGCGATCGGCAAGGCCGAGGCGCTCCTCGAGAAGGTCGGCCTCGCGCACCGCAAGGACGCGCTCCCCAAGGCGCTCTCCGGCGGCGAGCAGCAGCGCGCCGCGATCGCGCGCGCGCTCGCCATGGAGCCCGAGGTGCTCTTCATGGACGAGCCGACGAGCGCGCTCGACCCGCAGCGCGTGGTCGCGCTCGCGGAGCTGCTCTCGACCTTGCGCGAGGAGGGGCTGTCGCTCGTGGCCGTCACGCACGACATCGACTTCGCGGAGCGGCTCGCGGATCGCGTGCTCGTCCTCGTCGGCGGCGAGCTCGTCGAGGATGGCGCCCCCGCGCAAGTGCTGCACGAGCCCAAGGACGAGCGCACCGCGAAGTTCCTCGCGCGTTGAGTCGATCACTCCTCGGGCGGATTGCCCAGCGTGATCAGGTCCCAGCGCCCGTTCATCGCGTCCCACCGGAACGTGGCCTGCGGGTTCGGCCGGTCGACGATGTTCGACTCCCGCCAGCCGCTCCACACGACGAGGATTGGGGTCCCCGCGTCGCCGACGACCGCGGCCTCCACCTCGCGGCCGATCATCTCCGTCATCCCGCCCTCGCGCCGGATGCGCGCGCGCACGGCGTTCATGTCGCGGGTCGGGCGCCCGAAGAGCACGACCGAGCCGCCGCGCGGGACCAGGCTCACGAACTCGTCGGGGCTGCCCCCCGTCGCGCCGATCACGTCCGCGCACGCCGTGCGCTGCTCGGGATCCGGGAGGCTCGCCGCGAGCCGATCGCAGACGGCCGAGCCGCTGTCTCCCGTCGCGGGGAGCGGCGGCGCGGGCGGCGCG
>JAYRVK010000689.1:0-2642 GCA_041918555.1 Sandaracinaceae bacterium | reverse complement strand
GCGCCGGCGGCTCGGACGCGGGCACCCCCACCGCGAGGATCTTCGAGGGCTCGGCGGCCATCGGCGCGCGCGGCGCCGCCGCCGACGGCCCGCCCGGGCTGCGCTTCGTCTCGCCCACGTCTTCGAAGTCGGGGACCGGCAGTCCCTGGGAGCCGAACCCGAGCGTCGAGCCTCCGCCCGGGCGCTGGCGGGGCCGCGCGCCCGACTGCGAGCGGTCGTCCACCACCTCGGGGGGGGGGATCGACTCGCGCACCAGCTCCTCGTAGCCCCGAGCCCCCGCCGAGGTCGGGCCCGAGATCGGATCCGCGGTCACCGGCCGCGTGCCGGTCTTGGCATCGAGGGGATGGTCGCCGACGATCGTCTCGTCGTCGTCCACGCCCTCCTCGCTCGACTTCGCGATCCGCGTCGGGAGCTCGTCGTTCTTCCACGTCGGGATCGGTGGCGGCTTGGGGACCTCGACGCGCTGCGGCTGGAAGGCCGGCTGCTTCGGACGCGTCGCCTGGATCTCCGCGGCGAGCGCGGACTTGCGCTGCCGCGCCGCGAGCGCGTCCTGCGAGACCTTCTTCAGCGCGACCTTGCCGAGCCGCTTCGGGCCCGCCGGATCCACCTTCGGGGCCAGCGCCGCCGCCTGGAGCGCGGCCCCTCGCGCGACGACGAGGTCGGGGTCGATCGAGTCGAGCGCGGGCCGGCCGAAGTACTCGGCGACCAAGCTCCGCACGAGCGGGATGCGGGTCGAGCCGCCGACGAGGATCACGTTGTCGAGCTGGGTCGGCCGGATCCCCGCGACGCGCATCGCGTCCTCGCACACGTCGAAGGCGCGCGCGATCAGCGGCTGGGCGAGCCCCTCGAGCGCCGCGCGCGTGAGCCCGAACGAGAGATCGAGCGACACGCCGCCGGCGCCGTACGCGAGCTCCTCCACCCGGAGCTGGACCTCCTCTTCGCCCGAGAGCTGGCACTTCGCCCACTCCGCCGCCGCGCGCAGCCGCTCGTAGGCCTGCGCGTCCGAGCGAGGATCGAAGCGGTGATGCGTGAGGAAGGCGTCCGCCATCTTGTCCGCGATCAGCACGTCGATGTCGTCGCCGCCGAGGAACGTGTCCCCGGCCGTCGAGAGCACCTCGAACACGTCGCCCGCGAGCTCGAGGATCGTGATGTCGAAGGTGCCGCCGCCGAGGTCGAAGACGGCGATGCGCTCCTTGCTGCCCTTGCCGTACCCGTACGCGAGGGCCGCTGCGGTGGGCTCGTTGAGGATGCGCAGCACCTCGAGCCCCGCGACCCGGCCCGCAGCCTTCGTCGCGCTGCGCTGGAGCTCGTTGAAGTTGGCGGGGACCGTGATCACCGCCTGCGTGCAGAACGCGCCGACCTGGTCCTCGGCGATGCGGCGCACCTCGCGCAGCACGAACGCCGAGATCTCGGGGAGCGTGTAGGTCTCGTTGCGCGCCCGGACGAGCACGCCGTGGGTCGGGCCCTCGCAGAGCTCGAACGGGAAGCGCTGCTGCGCGCGCTTGACCTCGGGGCTCTGGAACGGGCGCCCGATGAGGCGCTTGATCGAGTAAATCGTGTTGCGGGCGTCGAGGAGGCGGCGCTCGCGCGCGGAGTGCCCCACGAGGATGTCGCCGCCCGGGTGGAAGCTGACGACCGACGGGATGAGGGGCCGGCCCTCCTCGTCGGGGAGCACGCGCAGCTGCGCCCCTTCGGCGACACACACGACCGAGTTCGTCGTGCCCAGATCGATGCCGAGGACCGGTGAAGACATTTCGTCGAGAGGCTCGATGGTAGGCGGGCTAGCCGCCGCGCTCCAGCGCGATTTCCCGCAGGGCCCGATCAATCCAGGACTGAACGACGCGATCGAAGGGCCACATCCAACCGTACGCGGGGCCCGTGAACTGTGCCCGGAGGTACGCGTGGAGCGCGGGATCGCGGGCCGCCTCGAGCCCGTGCACCTCGGCGGTGGCCCGCAGCGTCTCCGCGTAGGCCTCCCACTCGAGCCGCGCGCGGCCCCACGCGAGGCCCATCGGGAGGATCGGGACGAGGTACACGAGCGCCGTCCCGACGAGGCCCCAGCGGCGGAACTGCCGGAGGTGCACCGCCTCGTGGCGGAGCGTCACGTAGCGGCTCTCCGGCGTCCGGGTGCGCCAGCTCGAGGGCAGGTAGATCGTCTCGCCGATGGTCGTCACGTAGCGGGTCATGAAGTGCCGCTGCCCGCCCAGCGTGAGGATCTCGAGCGCGCGACCGATCACGCGCGAGAAGCGATCGTCGGCCTTGTCGATCACGCGGAGCGCGACGAACTCGGCCCGGAGCGTGGCGAGGTACGCCTCGTCGATGGGCGCGCTCACTCGCAGCGGATGAGGAAGCGGTGCGACGAGCACGCGGTGTCGATGTCGGCGTACTCGGTGTGGGGGAACGCGGTCCCGCAGTGGCGGATCGGCTCGTCCCAGGTCGCGCCCGTGGCGAGATCCAGGTAGCCGCCGCCGTAGCTCATCCACACGTCGACCGCGTAGTCGCGGCTGTGGTTGTGCCAGTCGAAGTACGCCTCCTGGCGTGGCGGGATCGTGATCTCCATCGGGGTGACCGTCATGTTGCAGAAGTTGTCGACGTCGATGTGGACGTGGTGATCGGAGCGCGCGGGGACGGCGGCGTCGGTG
>JAYRVK010000688.1:0-7991 GCA_041918555.1 Sandaracinaceae bacterium | reverse complement strand
TCGCAGGATCGCGCCGGCCTCTCGCTCTCCGTCACCGGCTCCGCATCCGCGGAGGCGATCAAGCACACCGGGAGATCGGCACGGTCCGCTCACGAAAGAGCGTGGGATCAAGGCGGTGGAACAACGCGAGAGACGACAACGGCTCACGCTTGCGCGGCTCGTAGCGCGCAGTCCTCAGCTGAGCACGCGAAGAGGACTCGACTGCCTCCTTCGGAGTGAACAGGCAGAGGGTCCGACGCTCGCAGCGGCGCTCGATGCGTGGCGGCGGCAGGGTTACCCTCCGACGGCAGCCTGGGAGCGATGGAGGCGCTCGGCCCGCCGACCGGAGATTCGTCGCCGCTTCGAGTGGGATGAACGGATGGCGTCGGGAAGACCCGTTGGTGCGGGTTTGGGGAGGAATAGTGATGAGAAGTGAACTTCGGAAGGCGGGCGCAGCGACTGTAGCGGCGATTGCGGTGTTGCTCTACTGCTCCGCCGCAGCAGCGGAGACGTCGTTCGTCGCTGGGACCGGTGGCCAGGATCGCATTTACATCGGGATCACGGACCCTCCGTCCGGTGTTAGTTGTGAGAACAAAGTGAGCGGCGGCACCTGCCCGAGCGGGATCAATAACTTTGTCTGCCGGCGGCCATTGAATAACCCGCAGGGCACGGCACAGTGGTACTACATCGGTTCCGGGGTCGCAGGGCTGGCCGACGATTGGAGAATCCGGGGGGGAACGGACGACGACTACATGGTCATCCTGCGATCGGGCCTGAACCTTCCCAGCAACGACACATGCGATGGCGACACGGCGTGGAACGCTCCCACGTACAACGGTCACTACATCGATCTCGATGGCGAAGGGGGCGAGGACGAGCTCTGGGGCGGAAGCACGGACACCTGGCTCTACGGCGGAGGCGGCAACGACTATTTACGGGCCTATGCGGCCTACGGAGAGATGCAGGGTGGAGCGGACGACAATCGTCTGATCTCGCTCGTTCATTCGATGAGCTTCGTCGGCGGTACGGGCGCCGACTGCGCAAGCACGTTTTCGGGTGGGAGCAATAGCTATTCGATGGGCTCCGGGGACGACGACATTTGGGGTGATCCCAGCACCGGTTGTCCCGCCACATTCGAGCGACGCGTCACCACTTGGCTGTGCCAGTACGAACAGGCATTCACGACCAATGGAGCCTGTCCATGACACCGCGCGTCGACCGCTCGCTGGTGCGCTCGTCACGACCTACCGCCTGGCTCGCCGCGCTCGCGCTCTCCGGTTGCTACGGCCAGCACAGTGACGGGGAGATCGATGCGGGGGTCGATGCGGGCCGGGATGCTGCGCCTGCGCCCGACGCGGGCGGCGCGGGGATCGATGCCACCGTGGGTATTGACGCCGGCCCCCCGCTACCCCGTGAACCTCCCCCCGATCCGGGACCCGCGGGACGGCCGAGCGATGGATCGGACGCCGGCGCGTGGGAGGAGCCGCCGGTAGTCGGCGCAGGGGACCCGTGCTGTGTAATGGGCGAGCCGATCATGCTTCCTGACCCCTGGAGCGGCGAGGGAGTGAGCGCCAGGCTCGGCGACGACCCGCCGCGCGTAGGCTGGGGTCCGAGCCGCTGGGGAGTCTCGCTAGCGTTCATTCAGGATGCGGTGGTGGACCGCCTGGTCCTTCATCAGCTCGAGCCGAACGGGACTCCGATCCCTCCCGTGGCTGGCATGGACCTCGGCCCGATCGGCTCCGACGAGCCGCCGGTCACCCAGGCGGTGCACTGGGCGGCGGGCCGCTGGGCGATCCCGGTCGCTCGTGCGGTCGGCGACAGGTCGACGCGGGCCGCAGAGGTGATCTCCTTCGATGCGGCCGGGCACCCGGCGGCACGAGTCAGCCTCGGAGCGGGCGTCGATCGCGGGATCGACGTCGCTTACGTCGCGCACGGGGACGTCTGGGTGACCGCGCTGACGAGCCCGGCAGGCGTCGAACTCGCCGGCTATCGTGAGGAAGAAGGGCTGTCGCCCGTCACTTCCTTCCGCCTTCCCGGGGCGACCTGGCTTCGCGGGGTCGGCATGTCCAGCCGCGCCGTCTTCCTGGTAGGGGACGGGAACCCTCTTCTGTCCGGGTTCGCGCGTCTCCTCGCGGTGAGCGGCGAGCGCGAGATCTTGGGGGAGCTCGCGCTCTCTTCGACGCGCGCCCGCCACGTGGAGCTCACGAGCCTTCGTGACTTCGTCGTCACGGCCATCGACGACGGCGCGGCGGTGGCCGTCCAGGTCATCGATCCCTTCACGATGACGGCCGTGACCGGGCCGATGCGCGTCACGGAAGGTGGTCGCGCAGCCATCGGGCTCCACGGATCCGACAAGTGGGGCGTGGCGGGCGTGTGCTGGGCCGAGGTCGTCGAGGACGCGTTCCCGGGGACCGGACGAGTGCGCTTTGGCCTCGTCGGCCCCGATGGTCTCCCTCGCGGAACCGCGGTGACGGTCGCAGAAGAGGGCTTCCGCGGTCGACCGCCGAACTGCGTCGTCGGAAGCGACGACCTCGGATTCCTCGTGCTCTGGTGGCCGGGCAGCGGCATGCACGTCCGCCGCATCGACGTCGCGCAGTAGCAGTCTCACGACTGGGAAGAGGGGGCACCCCTCGTCGAGTTGCGGCTCCCCGTCGAGGACGGCCAATCGCGGTCACGATGCGTGGTCAGCGGCTGGGGCGTCGGCTGCGATTCAGGCTCCGGGGCATGCCCGAAGGCCAGACAGCGACAACGAGACGTGCGATACGCGCGCACGCGCGCTTCTTTCCTTCCGGCCTTCCCTCCTTTCGGCGGATCGCGGCCCCCCGTTCAACGCGCGCGCGCGTCGAGCAGCGTGACCTCGCGCAGCGCACGCGGCGTCCGCGCGCCGGTGCAGAAGCAGATGACCCGGAGCTCGTAGATCAGCGTCTCGAGCGCGCGCACCGCGTGCTCCTCGGATCGCATCGCGGCCTCGAGGACGGGCGCGGCGAGGGCGGCCGCGTCGGCGCCGAGCGCGATCGCGACCGCGACGTCCATGCCGGTGCGGATCCCGCCCGAGCCGATCACCACCTTGTCGGCGGGCAGCATGCGGCGGCACGCGCGGATCGAGTCGGCGGTGGGCACCCCGAACCCCGCGAGGCGGCGGCCGACCTCCGCCTGCGGGCTGTCCCCCGGCGCGCGGAAGCTCTCGACCTTGGCCCAGCTCGTCCCGCCCACGCCCGCGGTCTCGACGCCCGCGATCGGGAGCTCCGCGATCTTCGCCGCGGTGGCCGCCGAGATCCCGCCGCCGACCTCTTTGAGGAGAACGGGCACCGCGAGGTCCTCGGCGAGCGCGGCGATCTTCCGCTCGAGCCCGGCGAAGCGCGTGTCCCCGCCCGGCTGCACCGCCTCCTGGAGCGGGTTCAAGTGGAGGTTCAGGGCGTCCGCGCCGACCGCGTCCAGCGCGGCGCGCACCGCGGCTGGGTCGACGCCGTAGTTGAGCTGCACCGCGCCGACGTTGCCGAAGAGGAGCGGCAGCTCCGGCGCGACGTCGCGCACGACGAACGTGGAGGCGAGCTCGGGCCTCACGATCATCGCGCGCTGCGATCCGAGCGCCATCGCGACGCCGACCTTCGCGGCGGCGCGCGCGAGGCGGCGGTTCACCTCGCCCGCGCGCTCGGTCCCGCCCGTCATCGCGCCGATCACGATCGGCGCGCGCAGCGTCTTGCCCAGCAGCTCGGTCGACAGATCGATCGCGTCGAGGTCGAGCTCGGGGAGGGCGTCGTACTGGAGCGTGTAGCGCCCCAGCCCGATCGCGGGCCCGCTCGATCCGACCTCCTCCGAGAGGACGATGTCGAGGTGGTGATCCTTGCGGCGCTCGAGCTCGCTCACGGGGCCAGCATCGACCGCGGAGCGGAGCGCGGCAACTGGGATCTCGACGCGCGCCTTGACCCGCGGCGAGCCGGCGGCGTAGATCGCCGCGCGTGACCACCACCCTGGTCGACTCCGACGAGCTCGGGCGCTGCATCCGGCGGCTCGCCGCGGAGATCGTCGACGAGGTGCGGCGCGCGAGCGGGCCCTCGTCGTCGTTCGCGCTCGTCGGGATCCGAAGGGGTGGCGTCCCCGTCGCGCGCCGGCTCGCCGAGGAGCTCGCCGCCGCCGAGGGGCTCACGGTCCCGGTCGGGACCGTCGAGATCGCGCTCTATCGCGACGACGCGGCGACCGCGCTCCCCGATCCGAAGATCGGGCCGAGCGAGATCCCGTTCGACGTGCGCGGGACCGACGTGGTCCTCGTGGACGACGTGCTCCAGACCGGGCGTACCGTGCGCGCCGCGATCGACTGCCTGCTCGACTACGGCCGCCCGAAGCGGATCTGGCTCGCCGCGCTCTTCGATCGCGGCGGCCGCGAGCTCCCGATCGCGCCCGACTTCGTGGGCCGCGTGATCGACGTGCCGAGGGGCGCGCGCCTCGAGGTCGTCGTCGACGCCTCGGATCGCCCCTCGCACGCCACGCTGGAGGAGAGACCGTGAAGGCTCCGCGCCCGTTCCGGCACCGCCACCTGCTCGACATCGGCGCGCTCGATCCGCAAGACATCGTGCAGGTGCTCGACACGGCGGAGGTGTTCTTCGAGGTGTCGCGCCGGCCGGTGCGCAAGGTGCCGACGCTCCGCGGCAAGACGGTGATCAACCTCTTCTACGAGGCCTCGACGCGCACGCGCACCTCGTTCGAGCTCGCGGGCAAGCGCCTGAGCGCGGACGTCGTCAACATCTCCACGTCCTCGTCGAGCGTGACCAAGGGCGAGACGCTGCTCGACACGGTCAAGACGCTCGAGGCGATGCACCCGGACGTCGTGGTGATCCGCCACTCCGCGAGCGGCGCGCCGCACTACGTCGCGGAGCGGCTCGCGTGCTCGGTGGTCAACGCGGGCGACGGCCAGCACGCGCACCCGACGCAGGCCCTCCTCGACGCGTTCATCGTGCGGCGCAAGCTCGGCACGCTGAGCGGGCTCGTCGTCACGATCTGCGGCGACGTGAAGCACTCGCGCGTCGCGCGCAGCAACGCGGAGCTCTTCCGCGCCTTCGGCTCGACGGTCCGCTTCGTCGGGCCGCGCACGCTGCTCCCCTCGCACGCGGAGTCGCTCGGGGTCGAGGTCTACGATCGGCTCGAGCCGGCGCTCGAGGGCGCGCACGTGGTGATGGTCCTGCGCATCCAGCGCGAGCGGCTC
The DNA here is from genome assembly GCA_041918555.1 of Sandaracinaceae bacterium. GTDB lineage: Bacteria > Myxococcota_A > Polyangia > Polyangiales > Sandaracinaceae > JACKEC01. Next base: position 2,812 of record JAYRVK010000688.1, on the reverse strand, counting down.
GAGGGCGCGCTGCTCCCGAGCCTGCGCGAGTACAGCCGCACGTTCGGGATCAGCGAGCGCACGCTCGCGGCCGCGCCGAAGGACGCGATCGTCATGCACCCCGGCCCGATGAACCGCGGCGTCGAGATCGACCCGCGCGTCGCGGACGGGCCGCGCAGCGTCATCCTCGACCAGGTGGAGGCGGGCGTCGCGGTGCGGATGGCCATCCTCTACCAGCTCGCCGGCGAGGCGGGCACGGCGCCGGTCGCGTGAGCGTCGCGACGGGGCTCGATCGCGTCGCCGCGGGCGAGGTCGGAGCGATCGGCGGGCGCGCCGGGCTCCTCGCGCACCCCGCGAGCGTCGATCGACGGCTCCGCCACGCGCGCCAGGTGCTCGCCGAGGCGGGCGTCGACGTGGTCGCGATCTTCGGCCCCGAGCACGGCTACGGCGGCGAGGCGCAGGACATGATCGAGGTCGGCGATCTCCGCGATCCCGACGGCGTCCCCATTCACTCGCTCTACGGGAGCACGGAAGAGACGTTGTCGCCCCGCCCGGACCAGCTCGCGGGCCTCGACGTGCTCGTCGTCGATCTCCAGGACGTGGGCAGCCGGTACTACACGTACGTGTGGACGGCCGCGCTCGCGCTCCGCGCCGCCGCGCGCGAGGGCGTGCGCGTGGTGATCCTCGATCGCCCGAACCCGCTCGGGGGCGTGCTCGTCGAGGGGGCGCCGCAGCGGCCCGGGCACCGCTCCTTCGTCGGCCTCTACGACGTCGCGGTCCGGCACGGCATGACCATCGGCGAGCTCGCGACGATGGTGCGCGCGCTCGAGGGCCTCGATCCGGCCGCGCTCGAGGTGGTCGAGCTGCGGGGCTGGGATCCCCGCGCGACCTTCGAGGCGACGGGCCTCCCGTGGGTCTTGCCCTCGCCCAACATGCCGACGCTCGACACCGCGCGCGTGTATCCGGGCGGCTGCCTGATCGAGGGCACCGCGCTCAGCGAGGGCCGCGGGCTCACGCGCCCGTTCGAGGTCTGGGGCGCGCCCGGCCTCGACGGCCGTGCGCTCGCCGCGCGCGTCGCGATCGCGGGGGCGACGCTCCGCCCGACGACGTTCACGCCGACGTTCCACAAGCACGCGGGCGCGATCTGCGGAGGGGTGCAAGTCCACGTGCACGATCCAGCCGTGTTCCGACCGTACGAGGCGTACCTCCGGATGCTCGCCGAGGCGCGCCGGCTCCTCGGAGACGGCTTCGCGTGGCGGTTCGCGGCCTACGAGTTCGTCGACGACGTCCCGGCGATCGATCTGCTCACCGGCGGCCCCGAATTCCGCGCCGCCGTGGACGCGGACCGCGGGCTCGACGCGGTCCTCGAGGCGGAGCGGCGCGGCGCGGCGGCCTTCGACGAGGCCCGGCGACCGTGGCTCGCCTATCCGCGGCCTAAGGAAGGGTGAGCTCGCCCCCGTGGACGCTCTCCCAGGCGGTGTCCACCTCGGCTCCGCCGGCGTTCGTGATCTCCAGCTTGAATCCGCGGACATTGGCGAGCTGGTCGCTTTCGGCCGCCACGGCGCCCGCCTTGAGCGCCGTACGCACACGGATCGGGCTCTCGGGCTCGCAATTGCGCTGAGCGTGTTCCATCTTCATGCGAGGTTCTCTAACACTCCCGCACGCGGCTCACAAGCTCCCCGTCCGTAGACCGCGCCGACCTCTCGATCCGAGCCGGCGCCCGTTCGAGATCTCGGGGGCGCCCGGCCTCGAAGGCCGGGCCGCGCCCCGCGTCGAGGGGGCGACGCTCCGCCCGACGACGTTTCACGCCGACCTCCCACGAGCACGCGGGCGCGATCTGCGGAGGGGTGCAAGTCCACGTGCACGATCCGGCCGCGTTCCGATCCTACGATGCGCATGTGCGCATGCTCGCCGAGGCCCGAGGGTTCCTCGACGACGGCCTCGCGGTGGCGCTTCGGGGCCTACGACCTCGTCGACACTTCGATGCAGAGAGAACCCCCGGTGGCGGTCTCCCAACCCAGGTCTTCGACGCCCCCCGCCCTAGAGTCGAGGTCGATCTCGAATCCGTCGCCCGCCTTGAGCGCCGTACGCACCCGGATCGGATGCGTCTCGGTCGCGGGCTTCGGCTGGACCTGCTCCATTTCCATGCGGCCCCCGTTCTCGAAGCGCGTTCCACCGCCAAGGGGACGCGGCGGGGCTCGCAGCGGAGTTCGCACCGGAGTTGGCATCGCGCTACCGTGGGCCCATTCGCATCAGCGACCCCCACGAGTCAACGCCGTTGGCGGCCCCGCGCCTCGCGGGACGCTACGCACACCTCCGCGAGCTCGGGCGCGGGGCGTCGGGTCGCGTCCTCCTCGCCGAGGACCGCGTGGGCGGCGGGACCGTCGCGATCAAGGTGGTCTCCGGCCCCGACGCCGAGCGCCTGCGGTGGGAGCGGGCGCTCCTCGGCGGGCTCTCGCACCCGAGCCTCGCGCGCGTCCACGAGCTCCTCACGATCGCGGAGCGGGTGGGGCCGCCGTGGTCGGTGGAGGCGGGCGCGGTCGCGCTCGTCGAGGAGCACGTCGACGGGCCGACCGCGGGCGTCGCGGCCGCGGCGCTCGCGGACCTGGACGCGCGCGTGCGGTTCGCGGTCGAGGTCGGCGTGGCGGTCGCGCGCGCGCTCGGGGCGATCCACGCGGCGGGGCTCGTCCATCAGGACGTGAAGCCGAGCAACGTGGTGGTGCCCGAGGACGCGGCGCGCGCGCGCCTCGTGGACCTCGGCCTCTGCCGGCCGCCCGGCCACGGGGATCGCGTGTCGGGGACCGTCGGCTTCCTCGCCCCGGAGGCGCTGCTC
>JAYRVK010000687.1:0-23125 GCA_041918555.1 Sandaracinaceae bacterium | reverse complement strand
GCGCCCCGCAGCCAGGGGCCGGCGCGGCGGCCGCGCTCCGCGCGGCCCGCGCGCGCGACGTGGCTCGCCGCGTTCGACGACGGCGTCGCGCGCCTCGAGGAGACCATCGAGCGCTGGCTGCCGGGCCGCGCGGTGATGCTCGCCGCGGAGGCGCACCTCGGGCAGCTCGACAAGGGCGGCGCGCCCTACATCGAGCACCCGCTGCGGCTGATGCTGCGGGCGGAGACCCGCGAGGAGAAGATGGTGGCCGTCCTCCACGACGTGATCGAGGACAGCGCGTGGACCGTGGAGCTCCTCGCGAAGGAGGGCTTCCCCGCGCGCGTGACCGAGGCGCTCGAGCGCCTCACGCGGCGACCCGCCGAGACCTACGAGGGCTTCATCGACCGCGTCGCCCAAGACCCGCTCGCGCGAACCGTGAAGCTCCTCGATCTGCGCGACAACGCGGACCTCGGCCGCATCCCCGCGCCGAGCCCCGAGGACCACGCGCGCGCGGCCAAGTACCGGCGCGCGATCGCGCGGCTCGAGGACGGCCAGTGACGGGCGCGCGAGCGCTCGTCGAGCGGGCCGCGGAGCTCGAGCCGGCCAAGAACGAGATCCGCGCGCTCGCCGAGGGCGCGGACCTCGACGCGCTGCGCGCGGCGCTCGCGCACGCGATGGAGCTCCACGAGGTGGACGCGGCGACCAACCTCGCGCTCGCGATGCTCGCGCTCGGCGAGCCCCCGCCCGCCGAGGTGGTCGAGCGGCTCTACCCCGACGTGGTCGACGAGCGCGCGGGCAACGTCCTCGTCGCGACGCACCCCGAGCGCGCCCAGATCTTCGAGCGCCTCTTCACCTCGCGCCGGCCCGATCGCTACCAGCTCGCGATGGCCGCCGCGCTCTACGTGCACCTCGGCCACCCGACGACGCCGGCCCTGGTCGAGCTCCTGCGCCGCCTCGCGCGGAACAAGAAGGACTGGATCGGCGCGTACTGGGCCGAGCAAGCCGCCTTGCGGGTCGCCGATCCGCAGCTCCACGCGATGTACGCGTTCGACCCGAAGAAGGACAAGCTCGACGAGAAGCTCTTCGAGGACCTCGGCCAGGCGCCGACCTTCGAGTCGCTCCGCCCCGAGCGGAGCAAGGTCCTCGCCTCGGGCTTCACCGCGCGGCGCGCGCAGCCCAAGGTCGGCCGCAACGACGCGTGCCCGTGCGGGAGCGGCAAGAAGTACAAGAAGTGCTGCGCGAAGGACGAGGACCGCATCAGCCTCTCGCCCGTGGCGGGGCTCACGATGCGCGAGTACCGCAAGCGCCTCCACGAGTTCCTCGACGCCAAGGGCTTGCTGTCACAGCACCCCGCGGACCTCGCGGGGCTGCCGTTCGACGAGCTCTCGGTCGAGCAGCTCGACTCCGTGTTCCAGGTGTTCGTCGAGTGCGAGCGCATGGAGCTCGCGGAGGACATCCTCGGCCGGCTGATCGCGCACCCCGACGTGAAGGACGAGGAGCGCGACAACGTGCGCGCGTTCCTCGTCGGCTTCGCCCACGACTGGGGCCACGCCGAGCTCGTCGCGCGGCTCGTCCCGCAGTTCCTCGACCCCGCCAAGGTGCCTCCCTACGTCCAGCTCGGGCACGCGCTCCGGCACCCCGACGCGAAGGTGCTGGACCTCGTCGAGGCGGAGTGCCGCGCGTACGTGCTCGACGGCAAGCCGCCGCCGCACGATCTCGCCTACGAGCTCCTCGCGACGCACCCCGCGCTCGGCATCCTGCTCACGCGGGGCTCGCTCGACGCGCGCTGGCCCGACGACGGCTGGCGCCTCCTCGACGAGATCGAGTGGGCGCGCGACAAGCTCGGCGCGCCCCCGAACGATCCGTACTGGGCGGGCTGGGAGGCGATGCTCGGCGCGCAGCGGCTGGCCAAGGCGGGCGACGCCGAGAAGGAGGCGCTCCGCGAGGAGCTCGAGCGGATGCGGCGCGAGGCCGAGGACGCCCGGGCCGAGGCGCAGGTGCTCGTGCGCGAGCTCGGCAAGCACCAGGGCGAGCTCGCGGACCTCGAGGAGCGCGCGGCCGAGGCCGAGGCGCTCGCGGCGGAGCGCGCAAGCCTCGTGGACATCGAGGAGCAGCGCCGCCAGGAGGCCGCGGCGCGCGAGCTCCGGCGCAAGATCCGCGAGCTCGAGGGCCGGATCCGCGAGGGTCAGCTCGAGCGCGCGGATCTGCGGCGCCGCGCGCAGGAGTCGGTCGCCGAGCCCGAGCCCGAGGCGCGCCCGGCCGCGCCGCCCGAGGAGGCGCTCGACGATCCCGGAGAGGAGGTCGGCCCGCACGGCCTGCGCGTCCCCGTCTGGACCGACAAGGCGAAGAGCTCGCTCGACAAGCTCCCCGCGAAGGTCGCGAGCGCCGCGATCTCCACGGTGGGCGCGCTCGGCGCCGGACGCCCCGAGGCCTGGCGCCACGCGAAGCAGCTCGAGGGCCTGCACGGCCTCTGCTCGGCGCGCGTGGGCATCCACCACCGCATCCTCTTCTGGATGGAGGAGGAGGGGGTGCTCGAGGTCGACGAGGTCCTCACGCGCGAGAGCCTCGACCGCGCGCTCGCCGCCCGCCGGTGATCCGGCGTACCCTCCCCGAGGGGGTGGGCATGCTCAAGCGGGTGGGGAAGATCTCCGGCATCGGGCTGCTGGTGCTGGTCGGGCTGATCGCGATCGCGTGCGTGGTCCTCTAACTCGTCGAGCGCAGCAAGATCGAGACGACGTACTCGATCGAGCCCGACGGCTTCGCGATCCCGGAGGGCGCCGAGGCCGTCGCGGAGGGCGAGCGCCTCTACCACGCGCGCACCTGCTCGGGGTGCCACGGCGACGACGCGGGGGGCTCGGTCCTCGCGGACATGTGGGCGATGACGCTCGCGCCCGCGAACCTCACCCTCGTCGCGAGCTCGTTCACGGCGGAGGACTTCGCGCGCGCGGTCCGCCACGGCGTCTCGCCGGCGGGGCGGCCCTACATCCACATGCCCGCCGACGATCGGATGTGGCACATGAGCGACCGCGACCTCGGGCACATCGTCGCGTACCTGCGCACGCTGCCCCGGGTGGAGCGCTCGGTCCCGCCGACCGAGCTCAAGCTCGCCGGCATGCTCTTCGACGCCGTCGGGATGGTGCCCGTCCCGATGGTCCCGTCGGCCGCGATCGATCACGACGCGCCGCGCCCGGCGGATCCCGAGGTCGCGCCGACGCGGGCGTTCGGGCAGTACCTCGCGCGGGTGACCGGGTGCGCGTTCTGCCACGGCGAGCACCTCTCGGGCGGCCCGGTCCCACTGATGCCGCCGGAGGCCGGGGTCCCGGCGAACCTCACGCCGCACGAGAGCGGCCTCGCCGGCTGGACGCGCGAGCGCTTCGCGACGTTCGTGCGCGAGGGCCGGCGCGAGGACGGCACGCGCGTCGACGAGGAGAAGATGCCCTTCGACGCATACGCGCGGTTCACGGACGTCGAGGTCGACGCGCTCTGGGCCTACCTGCAGTCGGTCGAGCCGCGGCCCTTCGGCGAACGCTGAGGCGGCGGGCACCGCGGCTCACCAGCGCGAGACGACGTGATGCTCCGCGTCGTCGTGCTCGAACGGGCCGATCCGCAAGTGCGCCGCCCGCTCGGTCCTCCGGGCAAGTGACCTCAGAGGCAGGCCTGCTGCGTGCAGAAGTAGCCGGGCGGCGTGCAGATGCCACAGCTCGCGTTGCAACAGACCTCGCCGCTCGCGCAGAACACCGGACCGCACGCTTCGCCCGGCGTGGGCACGCAGCTGCACGTATCGTTGTCCCAGACGTAGCCTTCGATGCAGAGGCCGGTCGCGCTGCAGCTCTCGCGGCAGCCGCAGCCGCATTCGTCCGCGAAGTACTCGGTGCCGGGCTCGCACACGAAGCGGATGAGCGAGCACTCGTCCGCCGAGCGGCCGACGTAGCTCTTGTTCGGGTCGTTGTAGTCGCAGCGGTTGCGGCGCGTTCGACGACAGATGCCGCCGCAGTCCATGCCGCCGAGCGCCGGGTCGCAGCCATCGCGCGGATCGTCGACGCACGTGTAGCCCTCACGACAGGGTGTGCCGCCCTTGCCAGCGCACTGCTGACGGAGGTCCTCCGAGGCCCCCTCGACGTCCGCAACACAGCCGACCAAGGACAACGACGCTACGACCAGGAACCCCCGCTTCGTCATGACGCACCCTCCGCGCGCAGCCTGCTGCGCGACCCTCTCGTCTCCGCTCGTCTTCGCGACCGAGGCGCTCGCAACCCTCGAGCCGATCGCGGTGCAGAGTTAGCAGCGTCCTCGCGTCGGTCAAGGCGCTGGGCGGGCACCGAGGGCTTGCCCAGACCGCGGCGATCTGCGCAGCATCCGTGCGCGCGTCGATCCTGATGGCGGCGAACACGGAGGGGGAGCGATGTACGGTCGGTGGCTCGCGGTGTGGGGCGTGGTCGCGCTCGCGGCGTGCGACGGGGGCGGGGGCACGGACGCGGGCGGCGGCGGCGACGCCGGCGCGATGGACGCGGGAGACTCCGACGGCGGCGGCGGGTCCGACGCGGGGACGGACGCGGGCGGCGGGCCGACGCGCCCGCTCGGCGCGGCGTGCGACGACGACGGGCAGTGCGAGAGCGGCGTGTGCTTCAACGCGACCGCGGGCCTCGAGCTCGGCACGGGCTACTGCACCATCGACTGCGCCTCGGAGACGTGCGACGGGTTCCCCAGCGACGGCTACGAGTACGGCTGCGTCGCGGTGGCCGACGGACTGCGCTGCGCGCGCCTGTGCCCGGACGGGTTCGGCTGCGGCGAGGACGACCTCTGCGTCACCGACTTCGGGAGCCCCGAGGCCGACATCTGCCTCGATCTCGCCAACGACCTCTGCACGTCGAACGCGGACTGCGCGGGGGGCGTCAACGACATTTGCACGGTGCTCACGGACCGCGACAGCCTCGTCACCGCGTGCTTCCACGGGCGAGCGTTCGGCGGGGAGCCGATCCCCTTCAAGGCCGTGGGCGACACCTGCGCGGTCGTCCCCGAGACGCCATGCACGACGACGGCCGACTGCCCGACGGGCTACCGGTGCCAGCGCGGCGAGGACGGCCGCGACCGCTGCAACCCGATGCCGACCGAGACCTGCCACCTCTTCTGCCTGCTTCCCGGGCGGTGCACGGGGATCTGCGCCAGCGACGCAGACTGCCCCGCGGACATGCGGTGCTCGCAGATCGAGGCCAATTTCCTCGCCAACACGCCCGGGGCCTTCGACGACGGTCCCTACTTCGACCTGAGCATCTGCACCTACGCCGCGGGCAGCCGCACCGGCTGCACGGCCGAGGGCGACTGCGACGCGACGGGCGCCGGCGGCGCCGACGAGGTGTGCTGGCCGACCACCGGCGGCGACGGGAGCTTCGACGCGATCTGCGTGACGCCCTCGAGCGCAGGGCAGCCCGGCGATCCGTGCGGCGACGATCCTACGACGGACGACGTCGAGAACCGGCTCTGCGACGGGGCGTGCATCTTCAACCGGTGCGCCGGGGTGTGCGCGACGGACTCCGACTGCCCCGGCGGACGCTGCCTCCTGATCGACGGGAGCCCCCGCGCGAGCAACTCGGCGTGCGTGTTCGGGACCACCTGCACCGGCGACTCGGACTGCGCCGCCGGCGAGGTGTGCGACGACGTCCTCGACGCGGCCGGCACGGCCTCACCCATGTGTGTCCCGTCGCAAGGATCGTTGACGGGAGGGGCGCGGTGCGAGGTGGACGCGGGCGCGTTCGTGCCGGTCGCCGACCGCTGTGACCGCGACTGCCTCGACACGGGGCGCGGCCGCGACGAGGGCCGGTGCCGACAGCCCTGCGAGGTGGATGCCGACTGCGGGGACCCGGACTTCGTGTGCACCCAGCTCGAGCTCTCGGTGGACAGCCGCGGGACCTTCCCGGATCGCACGGATGACACGACGGCGACGCTGCGCCGCTGCTCGTACCTGCCGGGGAGCCGCGACGCGTGCACGTCCGATGGCGACTGTCCGACCGGTGAGCGGTGCCTCGCGGCGACGAACAGCGCGGGCACGCTCGAGACGCTCTGCGCCACCGCGGTGCCGGGCGGCGCGGCGACCGGCGAGGGGTGCTCGCTCGACGAGCCGTGCGCGAACCCCGGGGCCTGCTTCGCGCGCTGGGAGGACCCGAGCGTGTCGTACTGCACGGAGCTCTGCGCCCGGGACGCGGACTGCCCGACCGGCTTCGTGTGCCGCCGGCCCGACTACGGCCTGACGGAGCGCGGACCGCCGGTCTGCATGACGGCCGAGGATCCCCGGGGCGTCGCGCCCTGAGCGCGATCGCCCTGTTCGAAACGCGAACGCCCCCCGCCGCGAGGCGAGGGGCGTTCGTCGTCGCTCCGCGAGGCTCACTCGCAGGCGAGCTGGATGCACACGCCGCCCGGCGGGGTGCAGATGCCGCAGCTCGAGTTGCAGCACACGGTGCCCGCGCCGCACGTCCCGGAGCCGCACGCCTGGGTGCCGTCGGAGACGCAGTACGCGCTGCCGTCGACGACCTCGCAGGTGGTCCCGGCCGCGCAGCGCACGGTCGCGCACGGGGTGATCGGCGCGTCCTCGACGCACGCGCAGACCTCGGGCGAGGGATCGAAGGTCCAGCCCGGGGCGCAGCGCTGGCGCGCGTTGCACTCGCAGAGCCCGCCGCAGTCCGCGCCGCCCGCCGCCGGGTCGCAGGAGTCGTACGGGTTGTCGACGCATGCGCCCAGGCCCGGGCACGGGAAGCCCGCGATGCCGCCGCAGAACACGCCGCCGCACATCGCGTGGGCCGCCTCGCACTCCGCGGGATCGAACCACGTCGCGCCGCAGTCCGCGCCCTCGCAGCTGCACCCGCTCAGGCCGACGCACGCGCCGCCGTCCCACGCGTAGCCGAAGAAGGCCTCGCAGAGCCCGACGCCGCGCGCGTCCTGCGCGTCGCACGACGCGGGCGCGCTCGGGCGCACCGGCAAGTAGATTTGCTCGGCGCGGATGCGCAGGCGGACGTCGTGGCGGAGGAACACCGCGCGCGCCCAGCCGGCGACGAGCAGGCCCTCGTTCCCGAGCGCCTCCCACGCGGCCGCGAGCTGCTCGTCGGTCGCGCCGACGCCGCGGACGTCGAGCCGCTCGAGGGTGAACCACCACGGGTGGTTGAGGAACGCCGCCTCCTGCGTGTAGCAGGGCGTGGTGATGCAGCGGATGCCGTTGTCCGCGATCTTGAAGAAGTCGCCCACGGGCTCGCCCTCGACGAGCGGGCGCCACGCCTCGGACACGTTCAGGACCGCGATCGAGCGGCCCTCGACGGTCGCGAAGCCGGGCTCGCCGCGCACGAGCGCGGTCGCGATCCCGCCGCGGAGCTCGCCCCGGTCGCGCTCGTTCAGGCCGAGCGCGCTGAGATCGAGGTCGGTCACGTAGCACTCGGACGCGGTGGTGCCGTCGGCGCAGGTCGTCTCCGCGCGGTTGGCCTCGCTCACCCAGAAGCCGCCGCAGAACGGCCACGCGCAGCGGCGGAAGTCGTGGCGGAGGGTGTAATAGGTGGAGCTCTCGGAGGCCGCGGCGCGGAGCGCGCTGTCCTCGGAGCCGAGGTCCTCGGGGCCGATCGCGTCGTCGGGGCGCCCGCCCGGCTGCGCCGCGCAGGCCTGGGTCAGGAGCAGGGTCAGGCTCAGGAGCCGAAGGGTGTTGGAGCTCATCGAAACGTCCACTCGTGAGTTGGGGGGGTATGTGGGGAAAGCGCGGCAGGTGTGCCGCACGGTGACCCCCCGCGCCGCGGGCGGTGTGAGGAACCGCTGATCGCGATTTGCTGTGCAACGCGCGTACGGCGTGCGGTGTACGAACGCAATGTTCATTGCGTCCCTGCGAGGGGCCCCCTCGTGCGCCCGGGCCAGATTTTGGCGGCGCTTCGGTGGAGGGCGGCGCGACGGTTGGGTAGGCTGGAGCGCATGTCGATGCAGCCCGACGCGGGCGTGCGCGGCGCGACGGATCGTCCGCCGCGTCGCCCGACCGCGCTGACGGGGTGGAGCAGCAGGCTCTTGGCGGCCGGGGTCCTCGTGGGTCTGGGCGTCGCCGCGTGGCTCCTCTACGAGGCCCTCTGGCCGCGCTCGATCGACGCCGAGGTCGAGCGCGCGTTCGGCGACCCGACCGCGGCCTTCGGGATGGCCGCTCCCTACACTGCCGCGCCCGCGCGCGTGCGGGGCCGCGTACTGGCGATCGAGGCGTACGCGCCCGCGAACCAGCGCTACGGATCGGAGCCCGGGGCGCGCTGGCGACTGAGCCGCGTGATGGCGTACCTCCCGTCCGCGCTCGCCGCGCGGAGCCCCGCCGAGGTGGGCACCATCGCGCGGGTCGACTGCGAGGAGACGGCGGTCGGGGACTACGTCCAGCGCGCCTCACAGACCTCGCCCCGCGCGGTCGGCGCCGCGGCGTACCGCACCTTCTGCGAGGTGGCGCTCGTCGACGCGATCGCGCGGCGGACGATCCACCGGCAGCAGTTCGCCGGTGAGCCGCCGCCGCGCGAGGTCGTCGCGGGCCACGTCGCGCGCTACGGGAGCGCGCCGATCGAGGAGATCGCGGAGTGGCTGGCGGGCTTGCCCCGGGGCTGACCTAGGGGCAAGTCCACTTGCATCACTCCGACGGAGTCGCGCCCGGACGGCAGGACACGGTGACCTGCGCGCCGCGGTTGAGCCACTCCCACACCCGGACCTGGTAGGCGCCGGGGGCGAGGTCGCGCGAGACGCGCGCGTTGACGCCCGGGCCCGAGTCGCTGTCCTCCTGCAGGACGGTGCCGCTCTGCACGATCGCGAGCTGCGGGTCGTTGTTGCCGTTCGTGTCGCAGGTGTAGGTGCCCTGCGCCGCGATCACGAGGTTGAGGTGCACCTGACCGGCCGGGCCCTCGCCCGCGGGCACGGTGACGCCGGCGGGCGTCCCGAGCGCGATCACGCCGCCGTCGGCGACCGGCGTCGCCGCCGCGCCCTGCGTGCAGTTGACGGTGATCGCGGTCGCGCGGTGCTGCCACTCCCACACGCGCACGACGTAGGCGCCCGGGGCGAGGTCGCGAGAGATGCGCGCGTTGAAGCTTCCGCCCGAGTCGCTGTCCTCCTGGAGGACGGCGCCGTTCTGGACGATCGCCATCTGCGCGTCGAGGCTCGAGGTCGCGTCGCAGGTGTAGTTCCCGGGCCCCGCCACCGCGAGCGCGAGCTCCACGGTGCTGCCCGGCCCCTCGCCCGCGACCACGTTCACGGTCGCCGGGGTCCCCGGCGTCAGCGTCGTCGGGTTCGCCGGCAGCGCCGGCGCCTGCGTGCACGTCACCTGGATGGTGGCGGCCCGACCGCGCCACTCCCAGACCCGCACGGTGTACGCGCCCGGCGCGAGCTCGCGGGTGATGAGCGCGTCGAAGCTGCCGCCCGAGTCGCTGTCCATCGCGACCTCGGTGGCGCCCTGGAGGATCTTCATCTGGGCGTCGAGCCCCTCGGCGTGCGCGCGGCACTGGTAGTTGCCGGCCGCCGCGACGCTGAAGTCCAGGTTGATCGCCGGAGCCTCGGGGCTCGCCTCGTTGGCGACCACCGTCACGTTCGTCGGCGAGCCCAGCGTGACGCGAGGCGCGGCCGGCGGCGGCGGCGGCGGCGCGCTGCCTCCGCCCGAGTCGTCTCCCCCGCCGCACGCACCGATCAGCACCAGCCCGAGCGCCCACGTCCATCGTCGATCCATCGTCACCCTCCGTACGCGCCGCGACCTCGCGCGGGCGCGCCGGAGATTATCGACACAGGTGTCGAAAGGGAACCGGTACGATGAGGATCGGGAGGACGCACTTGACCGATCGGGACGAGCGACGACGGGACCTGCGCCGAGCGAGCGCCGCGCGGGTGCGGTGGGGGGGGGCCGACGCCGACAGCCTGCGCTCCGAGGAGCTGCGGGACATCAGCTCGCGCGGGATGTTCGTGGTGACCGCGGGCGCGCCCGAGGTCCTGACCGAGGTGAGCTTCGAGCTCCTCGCCGAGGACGGCGACGTGCTCGCCCGCGGGGACGGCCGCATCGTGTGGCACCAGCCCGGCGTCGGCGTCGGGATCGAGTTCCACCGCGTCCAGCTCGGCGCCTCGGAGCTCGACCGCCTCGCCGGCACCGCCGGCGGCCCCGAGGCCGTGAAGGTCCAGGCCGCGCGCGGGCGCATCGAGGTGCCGATCGTGACGATCGGGATCGACCTCGGGACCAGCAACACGTGCGCGTCGATCGTCACCGACGGAAAGCCCCAGATCCTCCCGACGCGGTTCGGCAAGAACACGATCCCCTCGGTCATCACCCTGGACGAGAGCGGGGAGATCCTCGTCGGCGACGCCGCGCAGAAGCGGATGCTGCTCGCGCCCGAGCGCACGGTGTACGGGTCCAAGCGCCTGATCGGGCGGACCTTCCACGAGGACGTGCGCGAGGAGTTCCAGCCGTTCTTCGCGTACCCGATCGTCGAGGCCGAGGAGGGCCGCTTCGGCGCGAGCCTCGAGGGGCGGGTGATCTCCATGGAGGCCGTCGCGCGCCTCATCCTCGCGGAGGTCCGGCAGGCCGCGAGCCGCACGCTGAAGGCCCGCGTCGAGGGCGCGGTGATCACCGTCCCCGCCTACTTCAGCGAGATCCAGCGCGAGTCGGTGCGCCGCGCCGCGCGCGCCGCCGGCCTCGACGAGGTGCGGATCATCAGCGAGCCCACCGCGGCCGCCCTCGCCTTCGGCTTCGATCGCGGCGAGAAGATGCGGCTCGCGGTGTTCGACCTCGGCGGCGGCACCTTCGACATCTCGATCCTCGACGTCGACCACAACGAGTTCGAGGTCGTCGCGACGGGCGGCGACCCGTTCCTCGGCGGCCTCGACTTCGACGACTTCGTCGCGTCGCACCTGTTGATGGAGTTCCAGAACGCGGAGCGCACGCAGCTCGATCCGAGCCCCCAGCAGCTCGCGCGGCTGCGCGAGGCGGCCTCCGAGATGAAGCACGGCCTCTCGGTGCAGCACCGCTTCACCGTGCAGCTCCCGCAGTTCGCGCAGATCGGCGGCACGTGGCGCACGCTCTCGGCGACGATGGAGCGCGGCCTCTTCGAGGACCTCGCGGAGCCGCTCCTCGAGCGCATGGCGGACATCACGCGCGAGGTGCTCGAGGGCGCGAAGATCCCGATCACGAGCGTCAAGGAGGTGCTCTTGGTCGGCGGCATGACGCGCGCCCCGATCGTGCAGGCGAAGGTCGAGGCGCTCTTCGGCCGGCGCCCGTCGCGGCGCATCAACCCGGACGAGGCCGTCGCGATCGGCGCCGCGCTGATGGCCGACCAGACCAAGGCCAAGAGCGGCGGCGTGCGGCTCGTGGACGTCTTGCCCTTGAGCATCGGGATCGCCCGCGAAGGCCGCCAATTCCTGCGGCTCGTCGGCAAGCACACGCGCGTCCCGACGGAGCGCTCGTTCCTCATCAAGACCACGCGCGACGGCCAGCGCAGCTACGAGCTCCCGATCTTCCAGGGCGAGAGCACCGACGCGGGCGGCAACGAGTACTTGGGCAGCGTGATCATCGAGGACATCCCGCCCGGCCCCGCGGGGAGCCAGAGCTACGACCTCGTCCTCTCGCTCGACGAGCAGAGCATCATCACGGTGAGCGCGCGCGAGGAGCGCTCGGGCACGCGCGTGCCGGTGCGGCTCGATCGCAGCCGCGACGTCGACGCGGTGCTCGGCGCGCTCGGGGGCTACACGGGGCCCGCGTTGCCGGTGCGAGCAAAGCGTCCGGTGAGCCTGCTCGGGCGGCTGTTCACGAAGATGGTGGGCTTGTTTCGGCGCAAGGGCTGAGCGCGGCCTACTCGAGCAGCACGCAGAGCACGTCCTCGAGCCTCCCCCAGCTGTTCGTCTCGTGGCACTCGTCGATCACGTCGTCGGGATCCGGCACCACGTAGATGTCCACCGCCCGCTCGGGCGCCGTCGTCGTGCACGAGATCTCCACGCACTCGCCCGTCGGGATCGGCGCCTCGATCGTCGTCCGACAGAACTCGGGCCCGTCCAACGCCCCCTCGCGCAGCGCGACCACGAGCCCTCCGCCCAACGGCAAGCGGCCGCGGTTGCACACGTTCGCGCGCACCGTGGCCATGCCGTCGCGGCAGCCGAGCGGGGTCACGCCGCGCACGCTCGCGGTGAGGTCCGCGATGCCGAGCGCCTCGAGATCGCCCTGCACGTTCTGCCGGAAGTTGTTGAGCGCCGGGTCGCGGTGGTTGATCGCGACCGCGCTCGTCCGCGGGATGCCGCCGCGATCGTCGACGTGGGTCACCGAGTACGCGTGCTGGTTCCACACCGGCCGCGACGAGGCCCACCGGTCGAGCTCGTCGCGCAGGACGTAGACGCCGTGGTTCGGAGTGAACGAAGCGGTCGGGAAGAACGGATCGGTCGCCGGGCAGCGGCCCGTGTAGGTGTACGCGCCCACCACGATCTCGGTGTGGAAGTCGCCGTCGACGTCCGCGATCACCGGCATCTCGAACCACGTGAGCGAGCTGCGCGGGAACGAGAAGAACACCTCGGCGTCGACGCCGCTGAAGATCCGGAGGAAGCACTCGTCGTGGTAGACGACCTCCGCGCGGCCGTCGCCGTCGAAGTCGAACACGCTCGAGCCCGTCACCCCCGAGCTGTGCTCGTCGACGCGGAGCGCCCACAAGATCCCGTCGGTGCGGGCCATGCCCCCGCAGCGCGCCGCGTCGCCGCCCGCGAGGCAGTCGAGGTCGAACACCGTGTACTCGGTGTGCGCGGCCGCCGCGACCTCGGCGCGCCCGTCGCCGTCGAAGTCGGCGATCGTCGGCGGGCCGCCGCGCCCGCTCGGGAGCGACGCGGAGAAGAGCGTGGTCCCCTCGAGGGTCTGGATCAGGATCTGCGCGTCGCCGACGAGCACGATCTCCGCGCGGTCCTCCCCGCCGAACGCGGCGAGCGGGTAGTCGCCGAGATCGCCCACCGCGGCGAAGCGGAACGTCCCGCCCCCGGTGTAGCCCGCAAAGTAACTTTCGGGGACGATGGCGCTGGACGCCGCGTCGAAGCGGAACACGCCGCGGCTCGACACGATCTCGGGCTCGCCGTCCTCGTCGACGTCGGCGACCACGGGGAAGCGGTCGAGCTCGTTCATCGCGCCGCCGGGCGCGCTCGCGCGCAGGCACCCGTCCGCGCCGTAGACGCTCCCGCCGATCAAGACCTCGGGCGCGCCGTCGTCGTCGAGGTCGTGGATCGAGGGCGAGAACCCCTGCGTCCCCGCGCCCGCGTGTGGGGTGCGGGTCGTGCCCATGCAGGTGGCGCTGGTCCAGAGCGCGGCGAACGCGCCCGCCGCCACGTCGTAGCGCCACGCCTGGGTCTGGCCGCCGACGTTCGCGACGATCTCCGCGCGCCCGTCGCGGTCGAGGTCGCCGAGCGCGACCATGCTCGCGTTCTGCACGCCCGGGGCGACCACGTGCTGGAGCGCGCAGGTCGCGCCGTCGATCACGCGCAGCACCTCGTCGCCCGCGCCGCCCGTGGTGCTGAACACGATCGAGGGGCGCAGCGTGCTCGGGTCGTCGTCGAAGTCGAAGTCGACCACGAGCGGAGTCCCGCGGAGCTCCTGGCTGCCGGGGTACGGATCGCCCGGCTCGGTCGTGGTCCACGCGCACTGGAGCGCGGGCGTGATCGCGTCGATGTCGACGTCGAGCACGCACTCCTCGTTGCGCGTGCGCTCGGGCGGGACGCCGTAGGGGACGCAGGTGCCGTCGGCGGCGCAGTACGAGTCCGACGCGCACTCCTCGTTCGTCGCGCACGGGCCGAGGTCGGGGATGCACGTGTCGAGGAAGCAGCGCTCGCCCGCGCGGCAGCACGCGCCGGCGCACGCGAGCTCGTCGGCGCGGCACGCGCCGCCGTCGGCGCCGCCGGCGTCGCTCGGGGCCGACGCGTCGCTCCCGACGGACGCGTCCATCTCCATCGGCAGGCGGCACTCGCGATCGACGCAGCGCGCGCCGCCCGTGCAGTCGAGGTCGCTCTCGCAGCCCACGGTCTCGGGCGGAGAGCATTCGCAGCCGCACGCGAGCGCGGCGGCGAGGGCGAGCGCGAGCGGACGCAGCGTCATCGAGGAGAGGATACGCCTCGATCAGCGCGCGGGCCCCCGCTGACGGCGCAGCTGCGCCTCGGCCCAGGCAGTGGCCTCCTCGACCGTCGCGCAGACCTCGTGCGGGACGGGGTGCGACACCACGAGCATCACCGTGCTCAAGACGAAGCGGAACGCGGCGTTCGGGAAGACGAGCCCGGTGCCCAGGCAGTGCTGGCCCAGGCGCTTGGCATTCGTCGAGAGCCACTCCCCGGCGCGCTTGCGCATGTACGGCGTCGCGCGGCCCGAGTGGGTGTTGTCGAAGATCACCACGTACGTCTGCCCGCGCGCGAGGTACTCGTCCGCTTTCGAGATGAAGCGATCGACCTGCGGCTCGCTCGGGATCCCGATCGTCCGGAAGATCACGATCGGCCAGCGGCTCTCGTCGCACTCGATTCCGTCGCGCGGCACGGGCGCGGTGAGTACCACGGCGGGCCCTCCGCGGCTCGTCCCGCGCGTGCGAAAAGGGTCTTTACAACGGGCCCGCGCGTGACCGATATCACGCCGCATGCCGGTGGCCGAGAGCGAGCTCCGCCGCGCGATCGCGCGCGCATCGCAGGCCCTCTTCCGCGCGCAGCGCGCGGACGGATCGTGGGACGAGCGCAGCGACGTCGGGCCCGCGAGCACCGCGAACGTGCTCGTCGCGCTCCACCACGTGGGCCTGCTCCCACAGGGCGAGCTCGCGGCCGGCGCGCGCTGGCTCCGCTCGCGACAGCTCCCCGACGGCTCGTTCCGCGCGTACCCGCACGCGCCCGCGGGCAACGCGTCGGTCACCGCGCAGTGCTGGGCCGCGCTCTCGCTCTCGCGCGATCGCGCGGACCGCGCCGCGGCCGAGCGCGCCGCGGCGTTCGTCCACGCGAACGGCGGCCTCGACGCGCTCCTCGCGCAGATGGGCCAGGGCGACCTCGGCGCGGTGTGGCTCGCGCTCGCGGGCCTGTTGCCGGGCGGGCGCCTCCCGGATCCCGGGCTCGCGTGGTGCCTGCTCGATCCGATGGTCGACGCGCTGAGCACGCGCTTCCACTTCGGCGTGGTGATGGGCTCGCTCCAGCTCTCGCTGATCGCCAAGCAGCTCGCGGGGGAATTCGGGGCGGACGGCGCGCGCCGCACCTTCCTCGAGAAGAAGGCGTGCCGCCGCGCGGTGGAGCTGCTCGAGACCTTCCAGAACCGCGACGGGAGCTGGAACTCGAACACGGTGCAGACCGCGCTCGCGATCCCCGCGCTCGTCGCCGCGGGCCTGCGCACGAGCGATCCGCGCGTCCAGCGCGCCGTCCGCTGGCTCCGCTCGCGCCGCGTCCAGGACCCGCGCGGGATCTGGTTCGACGTGTTCTCGAGCGACGTGTGGTCGACCGCGTTCACGATGCGCGCGCTGCTGCTCGCGGGCGCCTCGCCGACCGATCCGCGGATCGTGAAGGGGACCGAGTGGCTCCTCGACGCGCAGCTCGTCGAGCCGATGCCGCGGGTGAACAACCGCAAGCCCTCGGCGATCCGCACGGGCGGCTGGCCGTTCCAGACCGGCAACGAGACGATGGCCGACTGCGACGACGTCGGCATCGTGCTCAGCGCGCTCGGGATGGTCGCGCCGCACGCCGCGCCGCGCCTCCGCGCACGCATCGACGAGTCCGTCCGGCGCGCGCGCGACTGGCTCTCGGACATGCAGAACCCGGACGGCGGCTGGTCCGCGTTCGTGTGGAGCACGCCCGGCGAGCGGCCGCCCGGCTACACGCTCTTCTCGAGGGTGCCGGACGTCCCGCCAGACGACTTGCTCCGTGCAGCCAAGGCGTTCGTCAAGCCGCCGCCCGAGCTCGGCGATCCGTCGACCGAGGACCTCACCGCGCGCGTGCTCCACGGGCTGGGCTCGGTCGGGGCCGACACCACGCACCCCGACGTCGCCGCGGCGATCCGCTTCCTCAAGGAGCACCAGACCGACGCGGGCGGCTGGTGGGGCCGCTGGGTGTGCAACTACCTCGCGTCGACGAGCTACGTGCTCGGCGCGCTCGCGCGCGTGCGCGAGGACGTGCAGGAGGCGTACGTGCGGGACGCGGTCGCGTTCGTGCTCGCGCACCAGAACCCGGACGGCGGCTTCGGCGAGTCGACCGCGAGCTACCGCGATCCGGCGCGCGCGTTCCCCGCGCCGAGCACCGCGCCGCTCACCGCGCTCGTCGTGCAGGGGCTCGTCGAGGCCGGCGAGCACGGCCACCCGCAGGTCGCGAAGGCCGTCGAGTACCTGATCCGCAAGCAGCGCCCCGACGGGAGCTGGCCCAACGACGACTACGTCGCGACGAACGTCCCGCCGGACGGCTTCTACGTGTACGACGGCGCGGCGAAGCACATGCCGCTCGAGGCGCTCGCGCGCTACGCGAACCGCCGCGAGCAGCCCGCCGTCGTCCCCGCGGAGCAGTTCGGGCGCTGGACGAGCGCCGCGCTCCAGGCGGCGCGCGCGCGGACCGACCCGACCGCGGATCGCGTGGCGGACGCGATCTACGGGACGGACGACATCGCGTCGATCAACGCGACGCTGAGCGCGATCCTCGACAACGACGACCCGATCCCGCCGGGGCTCCCGCCGCGCGCGCGCGCGTTCTTCGACGAGACGGACGCGCTCCCGCCGTGGGCGGACCCCGCGAAGATCGCGCGAGCCCAGGAGCTCTTCGCGGAGGACGGGATCTACGTCACGTTCGGCTTCTTCTGCAGCTCGCTCCCGCAGGCGTACTGCGCGGCGCACGGCGCGGGCGTGCTGACGGAGACGGGCGCGCTCCTCGATCGGGTGCGGCAGCGCATCTTCGAGACCGCGCAGTTCCTCTTCGACGTGCTCGACGGCGGGAGCCTCGAGCCGACAGGCCGCGGGATCCGGTCCGCGCAGCGCGTGCGGCTGATGCATGGCGCGGTGCGGCGGCTGATCGCGCACCACGTCGCGTGGGACGCCGAGCGCCTCGGCGAGCCGATCAACCAGGAGGACCTCGTCGGCACGCTGATGACGTTCTCCGTCGTCACGTACGAGGCGGCGCGCCGGCTCGGCGTCACGTGGCGCCGCGAGGACGCGGAGGCGTGGATCCACCACTGGAACGTGGTCGGGCACTTCCTCGGGATCGAGCACGCGCTGCTCCCGCGCGACCTCGAGGACGCCAAGGACCTCATGGAGGCGATCCGGCAGCACCAGTGGCGGCGCTCCGACAAGGGCCAGCGGCTCGCGGCCGCCCTCGTGGAGCTCATGCAGGAGCTCTTCACGCAGGACCTCGACGCGCTCGACGGCCTCGCGCCCACGTTGATCCGGCACCTCGCGGGCGATCACTGCGCGGACCTGCTCGGCGTCGGCGAGGCCGACTGGACGCGCCTGCTCGTCGCGGCGCTCGCGCTCGCGACCGACGCCGTCGACGTCGACGACCGCGAGGGCTGGCTCGAGCACGAGCTCGGCGCGATCACCGGCCGCGCGATGCGCTGGATCACCACGGTCGAGCGCGACCACAAGAACGCGTCCTTCCGCATCCCGGAGTCGCTGCGCAGGACGGTGGTGCCGGGGACGTAAGCGACGGAGCGTCCGCGCCGCGCGTCGCGCACTCCGCGACGTCGCGATCCCTCGTCGCGAGCCGCTCACGGCGAGCTCACGGTGAAGGAAAGGAAGTTGCACGTGCAAGCGACCGCTCCCGACGTGAGTCGAGTCGCGCCCACACACACTCGGGGGCTGGGTCCGGTCGAGGTCGCCAGCGACCTGCCGGCAGCGTCGAGCACCTCGAGCGCGAGGTCGCTGGCGGCGCGGGGCTGGATCCAATCCGGGTCGGCGACGGGCGAGGCCCGGGGCACCGTACGTCGAGGACCAGCGCCGCGCGACATTGCGCTCCATGCTTGCCCCATGCGCTCCCTCCCCGCGTGGCTCCTCGTCCTCGCGCTCGTCCCCGCCGCGCGCGCGGACGCGCCTCCTCCGCCGCGGCCGTCGGTCCAGGTGAGCCACGTCGAGGGGCCGCGCACGCTGCGCGCGGTCCACGCGGGCGTCCGCCGCGCCGCGCTCACCGACTGCCAGCACACGTTCATCGGCGGCGACGTGATCTTCGACGTCTCGATCGACGCGGCCGGCGCGCTGACGGTTCTGCGGACGCGCGCCGGCGAGGAGGTGCGCTCCTACGCGCGGTGCGTCGCGCGCGCCCTCGCCCGCATCCCCTTCGGCCCGGCCGCGGGCGTCACGCGCGCGCGGGTGCGCGTGCGCTTCCCGCCGCTCGGCCTCGGCGCGCCTACTCCAACGGGCTTCCCTTGAGGGAGGCAGCGCGCGGGCGCGCCCGTCGGCGCCTCCACGCCGCGATCCCCCCCCCCAGCGCGAGGAGCGCACCGCCCCGTGGCCGCCGCTCGACGGCCCGGCAGCCGCAGCCCCCCTCGCCCATCGCGTCGGGGCCCGCGTCCGCGGAGCCTCCGTCGATCCCTGCGTCGAGCCCCGATCCGCCTCCCAGGTCGACCTCGGTGCGGCCGAGCACGACCGCGCCCAGCGCGTCGTGGACGACGGCGACGACCTCGATGGAGCCGAACGCCGCGCCGTAGACGTGCTCGGCGCGGGCGCCCTCGCCGCTCGCCCCGTCGCCGAACAGCCACTGCACCTCGTACGGCGCGAGGCCGCCGCGCACGTCGGCCGTGAGCTCGACGCGCAAGGGAGCGGTGCCCGCCGCCGGGCTCGCGCCGACGTCGACGGAGAGCGCGACCGCCGCCCCCTCGGGCGCGAGCCGGAACACGTGGGCCTCTGGCGCCAGGCCCTCCTCGAGGTCCGCGGCGCTCACGAGGAGCGGGCTCGAAGCGCCATGGCCGGGTGCGGTCACGACGAGCTCCATCGCGCAGCTCGGGTCGCGCGGGAGCTCGATGGCGAGCCGCGCCGGGAGCGCACGCAGCACGTCCGCCGCGGTTCGATCCCATCGCGCGGCCGCGCCGGCGCACGTGGTCGTCGTCGTCAGCACGACCTCCGGCAGGCGAGCGTCCGTGACCGCGTCGCGCGCGTCGAGCTCCGTGCCCCCACCCCAGTCCGCGGGGATGTCCTCGCGCGCCGTGGCCGGGTTCGGCAGGATCAGCAGCCGATCCTCGTCGAGGAGCCCGGCCGCTCCCGGGGCTGCGCCTCCGCACATCGCGGTGAGCGGGCTCCCGAACCCGGCCGGAGGCACGTCCCGGAAGTGGTAGGCGCGGAGCGTCTGTCGGGAGCAGGCGTAGTCGGCGTCGACCGCGGTGCCGAGCCAGCCGCTCCCGCGATGGTCCCTCCACACGTACTGACCGTCGACCGCGCAGCGGTTCGCGGCGTCCGCCGGCGGAGTCCAGCAGCCGATCGCGCCATCACCGGCCCAGTCGCGGCGCACGATGAAGGGTCGCCCGTGCCGCGGCACGCCGGCGACCTCGTCGAGCCCGCACGAGGCGTCGCCGTTGGCGTCGTCGCAGAGCCCGAGGCGGCGGAGGTGGGCGACGACGTAGCTCGTGCCGTCGAGCCCGTCCGGCGCGAGCGCCTGCAATGCGCAAGTCAAATTGCCGCACTCTGCCGTGTTGATCGCGACCCAGTAGTCCTCGAGGTCGAGGTGACCGGAGGCGATGAGCTGCCAGAGGGCCGCCGCGAAGGCGAGCTCCTCGTACATCCCGCACGCGCGCCAGACGGAGATCGCATCGTCCAGCATGGCGTACGCTCCGGCGCGGATGTCGTACCGGCCGGGGTTCGGATCGAAGTGCCCCTCGGCGCGAGCGAGCGTCGAGAGGAGGTCGGCCATCCCCTCGGCGAACGTGTTGCCGGAGTCGCCGTTGAGCAGGCCGTAGTGCGGCTGCGCGCAGCCGCCGAAGCCCCCGGGCACGACGCCGGGGCCGCCCAGCGCGGACTCCTGAACGATGTGGTGGCCGTACTCGTGCGCCTCGACGTTGTCGGGTCGGCCGCTCTGCAGGGGGTCGCTGTCCTCGAGCGAGGCGTAGATGATCGACGCGGCGTGCCGGCTGGGCTGGCCGGACGGGTCGTAGCCCACGACGCCCACGGGCCCCAGCGACGGCGGCGTCCCCCCCCCCGCGGCGATGCGCTCGACGATGGCGGGCGCGAACAGGCGGCGCTGCGCCCACGCGGCGCTCCGCTCGGTGTACGCGTACATCATCGCGAGGCTCTCCAGGCGGTCGAGCGGGGCGTTGCTCTCCGTCGCGAGCGCGGGGACCACGAGCGCCCGGGGGGGAGCCGAGTACCAGACCGCATCCGTCTCCGGATCCCCCGCGGTCTCGTGGAAGACGCGCACGAGCTCTTGCCCGCTCTCGCGCGGGCGGTCGCGCAGCACGACGCGCACCGAGGCGTAGTCCGCGGGCGAGAGCGGCAGGCACCCGTCCTCGTCGGCGTGCTCGAGCGTGCGCGCGCCCCCGGGGGTCACCTCGAGCTCCACGCGCACGCGCCGCAGGGCATGGCCGCGCCCGTCCTCGAAGCAGATCCCGCGCGGGCCCTCGCTCCATCGGAAAATCTCGTTGTCAGGGGGGGCGCCGCCCGGGTTGGAGGGAGTCCCCGTCCAGTAGAGGACGTCGCCGTCGAAGAGGGGCTGCGTCTCGTCGAACTCGTTCACCCAGACGGGCGCGAGGGGCGGATCGCGGGCGAGATCCCAGACGAACACGTCCGTGGTGTCCGCGCCGGCGCGCCGCGCCGAGAACGCGACGCGGCCATCGTCCGAGACGACCGGGCTCGCGATCGACTCGAGCTCGGGCGTCGGGATCACCGTGTCGCCGGTCGCCTCGTCGAAGAGGTGGAGCGCCTGGCCGGGGCCGCTCGGCCCGCTCGTCGCGAGGAGGTAGGCGAGCCGCCCCGCGCGGTGGCTGCTCGGTCGGAGGTCGCGCGGATCGAGGGCCTGCGGCGCGCCGGGCAGCAGGTGGCGCGTCCCGCTCCGATCGAAGAGGAGCGCGCGGGTGGCGCCCGGAGGATCGGCGGCGCCGACCTGCGCGAAGACCATCCCTCCGTCGAGGAGCGTCACGGGCACCACGCTCGGTCGCCACTCCGTGTCCGCCCAGCGGTCGTCGGCGGCGAAGGCGAGCGGGGCGAACGGCCCGCCCGCGCGGCTCACGAGCGGACCGAAGCGACCCTCCGCGAGCGCGCCCCACGCGAGCACCGTCCCGTCGCGATGACCGAGGAGCGTCCACGCGCACGGGAGCGCCGCGCTCTCGTGGACCGGCTCGAGGCGCTGCGCGTCCAGGAACACGCCGCACTGCGAGGGGTCGGTGGAGCTCGGTCCGCCGAGCGCGCCCGCCCACGCCACTCGATCTCCGTCGACGATCGCGCCCCAGAGGGTGACCCCGCACGCGCTCGTCACGCGGCGCGTGATCGGGCCCTCGAAGAGGAGCAGCTGCGTCGAGGTACCGCACGCGCCGGCGGGAGGGCCCGACCGGCACCCGCTGGCCTGCGCGACGCCGTGCGCGATCCCGCCGCCGAACGGCGGGTCGAGCCCCCGCATGCCGAACGGATCGCGGAACGTGCCCACGAGGGAGAGCGGCGCCGGCAGCCACGCCTCCCCGCGCACGCAGGTCCCCGTGAGCCCATCGTAGGTGGCCGTCGTCTGGTGCTGCTCGATCGGGTACGCGGTGGTCCCGACCAAGAGCACCGTCAGCATGCCGGTGTCGTGCGTCCCCGGGAACGCCGCGGCGGGCGCGAGCCCGAGCGCGCGGCCGTGGCGGGCGGCGAACGCGGTCGTCCCGGGCGGCCCGAGGGGGTGGTCGCCGGGCACGAGGCACACGCGGTCGGCGCACCGGACGTACATGCTCCCTTCGAAGAACGGATCGCCCTCGAGGGGGAGCTGATCGACGAGGTCGTCGGTGAGCTGCTCGACCTGCGCGGCCGCGGGCGCCGCTGCGGCCGAGCAGACGGCGAGCGCGCAGGCGAGTCGTCGGCCCATCACCCGAGGCTACTCCAACGTCACGGTCGGCGAGAGGTCGCGTTGGCGAAGCAGGCGTGGAGCCGCGCGACGTCGATGAAGCCGACGTCGTACGCGTAGTCGGTCATCTTCACTTCGGCGGTCGGCACGTGGTTCGACGCCCGCCTGGCCGAGCTCGATACTGCGAGCCGCCCCGAGCCCGCCGCCGTCTGGTCATGCCCCGGCGATGTGCCGCGCGATGGCGCCGAGGAGCTCGTCGAACTGATCGGGCCCGAAGTCCGAGCCGGTGCGCAGCCAGTCCACGTGCCGCGGGTGCAGGCCCGGGCCGTGGAAGTGCCCCATCACGTCCATGTGGTCCGCGTACGACGCGTGGATGACCTTCTCCCAGACCTGCGAGAGGGTCGGCACCATGCCGTCGCTGTCGCTCTGCCGCGGCACGTCGCCGAAGGCCTTCACGAGCACGCGGCGCTGCGCGGCGTCGGGGAAGACGTGGAGGCTCGGCGGGGTCGTCGACGCGAGGAGGTGCAGCGCCCGGTAGATCGCGTACTGCGCGTGCCAGAACGGCCGCACGCCGAGCGCGCGCTGACGCTCGAGCGAGGGCGGCGGGGCCATCGCGACCACGCTCGCGCAGCGGACGTGGGGCGCGGGCTTCGTCACCGCGTTCACCACGTCCATGGCCTCGGGGCCGAGCTGCGGGAGCAGCGTCTGGTCCTCGTAGGCCTTGTCGAAGAACTCCTCGAGCGCGCGGCGGCGCTCGTCGTCGAAGTCCCTGAGCACCTGCTTGTAGACCTGGTCGGCGACCCCGCCCGAGGCCCACGAGAGCGCGCCCGTGCTCGCGAACGCGCCGCCGAGCGACACGAGGACGGGGAGCGGCACGGTCCCGAAGCGGATCGTCGCGACGGTGACCAGCGACAGACCACGCAAGACTCGTTGTCCGAGCAGGCTCGCGAAGAACGCCGCGGTCGGCGTGCCGCGGTGGGGCGAGGCGATCGTCACCACCGAGCGGATCGCGGGGAGGATCTCGTCGCGGCCCTGGATGGAGAGCCCCTGCGAGGCGAGCAAGCGCGCATCGAGCCCGCCCGTCGAGTGGCCGACGAGGTGGACCTCGTCGCCCTCGCGGGTGTGCGCCTTGACGTGCTCGAGGAGGCGGCGCGCGCGCAGCAGCATCGAGCTCGTGGGGTGGGTGTCGAGCGGGTGCACCACGGCGTCGAGGCCG
>JAYRVK010000686.1:0-9013 GCA_041918555.1 Sandaracinaceae bacterium | reverse complement strand
GAGCCGCGCAGGACCGCGTCGCCCTCGCGCCAGCCGCGCGGCTCGCTCGTCGGGTACACGGGCACGCGATAGCGGCGCCCCTTGATGCGTTCGAGGCTCGTCGCGCCGTCGCTCTTCACGGGCACGTGGTGGAACGAGAGGTGCGCGTAGAAGATCCGGTAGTGGAAGAAGTTCTTCTGCACGATCACGTCCGCCCTGCGCGCCGACAGTCCCAGGGCAGCCCAGAATTTCGGATGGATCGGCAGCGGCGGTCGCTCGCAGATCGCGAGGTGTGTCGTGCCGATGTCGAGGCGGATCGTGCGCCCGGAGTCGCCGACGGTGCGCGCCGCCACGGTGGCCCCCGCGATCTCGACGGGAGGCATCCCGTAGCCCGGCGTGCCCGCGAGCGTGAAGGACACGCGGGCGCCGTCGCGCTCTCCCCACAGCCGCTCGACCGCCGCGGGATCGTGCACCGGTACGTAGGCGACGAGGTCGCGCCCGTGATCGAGGAGCGCCTTCGTCACGTGCGTGTTCCCGCCCGGCGCGCCCGCCCCGACGATGTCGTCGCAGTCGACGAGGGTGACCGGCCCGAGCCTGCGGAGCGCGCTCCCGCGCGCCTCGTCGATCGCCGCCACGGGGCTGAGGAACTCCGGGATGGGCACCTCGCGCTTCCCCCACGCGCGATCGGCGAGCTCGTCGGCGCAACGCTCGGCGAGCGCGGGGTCGCCGTCGGTGCACACGTGCACGGCCCAGCCGAGATCGTCCGCGCTCGTGAACGGATGGACCATGAAGAGGCTCGCGCTCAGGACGCGGGGATCGTCCCTCTCGAGCGCCCTCATCCAGCGGAACACGTCGTTCATCGGCGCGAGGAAGTCGATCCCCTTGCCGCCCCCGAGGACGAGCGGGAGCTTGCGCCACGCGTGGACCGGCCGGACCTGCCCGCGGAGCGCGCGGATCAGGCGGTTCCCCGCGCGGAACCCGGTGGGCGCGAGGTCCCAGTGCGGGTTCGTGCGGTAGGCGATGAGGACGTCCACAGGATCGACGAGGCCGGCCGACAAGTTCGCGTGCAGGTCATAGCTGACCGCGATCTTCGTCGCGTCGCCGACGACCTCGCGCACGCGGCCGAGGATCACCGCCTCGGGCGGCTCGGCGAGCCCGTCGACCTGCATCGAGCCGTGGAGCGCGAGGTACACGCCGTCGAGCGACCCGGCGCGGGTCAGGCGCTCGATCAGGTCTTCGAGGAGCCACTCGAAGCACTCCGCGGTGAGCGGTCCGCTCGGCACCGCGAGGGAGCTCGCGAGGGGGACCGTCTCGACTCCGCCCGCGGCACGCGCGGCCGCGCAGAGCCCGCTGAGCTCGGCGGCGGGGAGGTAGCCCTCGAGCTCGGAGCCGGTCAGCGAGCACGCGCGCGCGAGCGCGGCGCCCTCGAGCCGGTGCATGCGCTCGAAGTCCTCGCGCGTGGTGAGCGAGGGCGAGTAGGCGCACGCTTCGTGGAAGATGCGCCCGTAGGCGATGCGGAGCGGGCGCCCCCCGCGGCCGAGGCGGATCACGAGTAGAGCTCCCCGATGAAGAGGACCAGGAGCTGCTCGCGCGCCTTCGGCGACGCGGCGTTCAGGAGGCGGTGGATCGTCGCGCTCTGCCCGGGGAGCTGGCCGTCGGCGATGCCGAGCTGGCCCATGAGCATCGACGGGTCGAGGCCCGCGCCGCCGCCCCCTGCGATCGCCTCGAGCATGGAGACGACCTGCGCCGGCGGCGCGATCGTGGTGGGGAGGCCCCGCATGCACTCGACGAGGTCCTTCGAGAACGCGTGCGCGTTGGCCGCGTTGCCCGGGTCCATCGTCAAGTGGATGTGCGCAGGCGAGCGCCCGAACGCGTAGGTCGGCTGCACGTGCCAGCCGCGCTCGGTCAGCCGGTCTGCGAGCTCGAACACGTCGCCCTCGGTCGGGCGGAACGCGAAGCAGCCCATGTCCGGCTTCGCGAGGAGCTCGAGGCCATCGGTCGCCTCGATCGTGGCCATCACCGCGCGCGCGCCGTCCCACATCGCCTTCGCGCGCTCGCGGTAGCCCTCGCGGCCGAGGTGATGGAGCAGCGCGAACGCCGCGCCGCACGCGGCGATCGACTTCGAGCCGAGCGTGGTCGAGTTCACGATCGTGTAGCCGGTCCACGTCGCGCAGGCGAAGTACTGCGCGTCGCGGACGTCGCGCCGCGCCGAGAGCAGCACCGAGACGCCCTTGGGCGCGAACCCGTACTTGTGGAGGTCCATCGAGAGCGTGGTCACGCCGTCCACGGAGAGGTCGAAGCGCGGGAGCGGCTCGCCGTTCTCCACCATGAACGGCAGCACGCAGCCGCCGACGCACGCGTCGACGTGCATGAGCGCGCCGCTCGCCTTCGCGAGGGCCGCGAGCTCCTCGATCGGGTCGATCACGCCGTGCGCGTAGGAGGGCGCCGAGCCGACGACGAGGATCACGTCCTTCTGCATCTTCGCGCGCGCGTCGGCGACGTCGGCGCGGAACGAGGCGTCCACCGCGACCGGGATCGCCTCGACGCCGAGGTACGCGGCGGCCTTGTGGAAGCACGCGTGCGCGGTCTCCGGCAGGAGCATCTTGGGCGCGGTGATCTCCGGCCGGGTCTTCTTCGCGTAGTCGCGCGCGCCCTTGACCGCGAGCATCACGCTCTCGGTGCCGCCCGCCGTCGCCGTCCCGCACGCGCCCGCGGGAGCGTTCAGGAGCTCGAGGCACGCGGCGACCACCTGGCTCTCGATCTTGCGCGCCGACGGGTACACCGTCGGGTCGAGCCCGTTGATCGGCATGCACGCCGCGTACGCCTCGCGCGCGAGCTCGCGCGTCGATGCGCCGGCGTCGTACACGAAGGCGAACGCGCGCCCGTCGCTCTTCAGATCGCGCGCGCGGTGATCCGTCAGCGCGGCGAGCACCTCGTCGCGACTCCTGCCCTTCTCCGGAAACGCCTTCATCTGCCGCCCTCCATGACTTGACGATGTGTCAGATAACATTTCCCGACGATGTGTCAGCGAATGAGCGTGCGGGATCTCACGGATCGGGGCCCCGACGATGCGCCATGACGGCGGGCCATGCGCGGAAGAACCTGCGTGATCACGGGCGGAAGCGGCGGGATCGGGCTCGCGACCGCGCGGGCGCTCGGGGCCCTGGGCGCCGACGTGTGGATCGCGGGGCGCGACCCCGAGAAGCTCGCGCGCGCCGCCGCCGAGCTCGGAGCGGAGGCGTTCCGGGCGGACTTCTCGAGCCTCGACGACGTGCGCGGGCTCGCGGTCGCGCTCCTCGCGCGCGACCAGCCGATCCACGTGCTGATCAACAACGCGGGGGTGTGGCACCAGCGCTTCACCCGCTCGCGCGACGGACACGAGGACACCTTCGCGGTCAATCACCTCGCGCCCTACCTGCTCACGCGCCTGTTGCTTCCGCGCCTCGCCGAGAGCGGAGGTGCGCGCGTGGTGCACGTGAGCTCGCGCCTGCACCACCAGGCCGGTCAGACGTCGAGCCTTCGGGGCCGTGCGGTCCACCTCGTCAACGTGCTCGGGGTCCCGCTCCGCGCGGTCGCGCCGGTCTTCGAGGAGCACATGCTCGATCGCGCCGAGGGGTACCGCGGGCTCGAGGCCTACTCGCGGAGCAAGCTCGCGCAGATCCTGTTCTCGAACGAGCTCGCGCGCCGCGAGCCGCGCGTCGCGAGCAACGCGGTGCACCCGGGCTCGGTGGCGACCGACGTGACCCGCGACAGCGCGGTGCTCTCCGCGCTGATCAAGGTGGGCGGTTTCGTGATCAAGACGCCCGAGCAGGGCGCGCGGACGAGCGTGCGGGTCGCGAGCGATCCGGCCCTCGCCGGCGTCACGGGGCGCTACTTCGCCAACGCGCGCGAGGTGGAGCCCGCCGCGATCGCGCACGACCGCGAGCTCGCGCGGCGCCTGTGGGACCTCAGCGCGGATCGCGTCGGGCTCCCGGCCTGACGCCCGTCAGGTTCGATTGCGATCGTAGAGGAGGCGCAGTCCGTCGAGGGTGAGGAATTCCTCGACGCGCTGGATGCGCGTGCTCTCCGCCGACACGAGCCGCGCGAGGCCGCCGGTCGCGAGCACCGCGCACTCGTAGCCGAGCTCGGCCTGGATGCGGTCGACCATGCCGTCGACGAGGCCGACGTACCCGTACACGATCCCCGACTGCATCGAGTGAATCGTGTTGCGCCCCACGACCCGCGGCGGCTTGGCCACCTCGACGCGCGGGAGCTTCGCCGCGCGCGCGAAGAGCGCCTCCGCGCTGATGCGGATGCCCGGCGCGATCACCCCGCCGAGGTACTCGCCCTTGGCCGAGACGACGTCGAAGGTCGTCGCGGTGCCGAAGTCGACGACGATCACGGGGCCCTCGACGAGGGCGTGCGCGGCGACGGCGTTGACGATCCGATCGGCGCCCACCTCGCGGGGGTTCTCGACGAGGATGGGCATCCCGGTCTTGATGCCGGGCCCGACGACGAGCGGCTCGACGCCGAACGCGAGCGAGACCGCCCGCTCGATCGTCTCGGTCACCGCCGGGACGACCGACGCGATGATCGCGGCCGCGATCTCGCCCCGCTCGACCTCCGCGACGTCGAGGAGCGAGCGCAGGAGCACGTGGTACTCGTCGAGCGTGCGGTCCTTGTTCGACTCGATCCGGAAGTCGTGGACGAGGGCCTCGGCCTCGTAGAGGCCCAGGCACGTCTGCGTGTTGCCGACGTCCACGACGAGCAGCATCGTCCGACTCCTCTAGCGCGGGCGCAGCGCGAGCGCTCGCTCGATCAGCTCGCGGAACGTGCGCGGCTTGGCGCGCGCGACCACGCGCGCGATGGGGCGCGAGGCGATCGGGGCGGCGAGCGCGATCGGCTCCAGCTCGGGCTCGAGCGGCTCCTCGACCGTCGGCGGCGGGGGCCGCTCGGTGACCGGCTCGGGCTCGGGGGAGCGCGTGTGGAGCGGCGCCGTCTCAGCGGCCTCCGACGGCTCCTCGGCGTCCATCTCGAGCGAGCTCGTCTCGCCCTCCTCGGGGTAGCTGATCTCGAGCTCGGGCTCGTCCTCGTCCTCGTCGGCGGGGCCGAGGTCGAGCTCGGTGCTGATCGCCTGCTCCATCGGCGTGGGCCGCGCCGCGGGGCGCGGCGCGCCGACGACCGCGGACGCCGGCACCGCGGGCGTGGGCACCGGGGCCTCGAGCTCGAGCTCCGCCAGCGTCTCGTCGACGGCGGGCGGGAGCGGCTCGGCGGGCGCCGCCGCGACCGCCGCCGCCGGGAGGGCGCGCCGCGCCGCGCCGCGGTGACGCTGGACGCGCTCGAGCAGCGCCTCGAGGCGCGCGACCTTCTCCGCGGCGCTCACGACGCCTCCGCGGGGGCCAGGCGCCCGACGATCGCGGCGATGTCGTCGCCCGACCGAGACCACTTCCACACCTTCTGCGCGACGCTCGGGTCGACCAGGACGAAGTGCCCCGCCGACGAGACGGGGACGCACGCGATCTCGCGCTCGGCGAGGCTGGAGAACAGGCCGCCCAGCAGCGCCGCGACCCCGAGGTGATCGTCGTCGAGGTGCGGGATCTGCTCGAGCGAGGCGACGAGCGCGTCGCCCCACCGATCGACCTGCAAGCGGCCCCAGCCCATCACCGCGAGGACGCCCGCCGCGGCCTCCAGCACCGCCTCGACCGGCAGCTCGAGCGCGTCCGCGCCGAGGTCGCGCGCGACGCCTTCGCCGAGCTCGCGGCCGAGCTTGCGGACCGAGGTGAGGTCGCCGTTGCCGACGGCCGCCGAGACCAGGGGGGCCACGACGCTGTCGGACAGGATCAGCACCCGGCCGGCGCCGCGCGCCCGCACGGAGCCGGTCGCGAGATCGAACTCGAAGAACCCACCCGGATCGAACGATGCTCCCGCCATGCTCAGCTCCGCGCGCAGGCCCCTCGCGGATGCGTGGATCGACGCGTGATCACGGGTGTATTCGTGATGCGTCGTCCGTGTCAACTTCATCGCTCGCGCGCTCGTGGTAAGCAGGAGACGAAGATGAGGTCGATCCGCCCCCTCGCCGCCGCGCTCACGTGCGCCTTGGGCCTGGCCTCCGCCTCCTCCGCGCGCGCGCAGGACGAGGGGGAAGAGCCGATCGGGACCCTCATCGACGAGTGGGCCGCCGCGATGGCCGAGAGCCTCGCGCGGCGGTGGAACGGGCCGGTGACCGAGTGGCCGGCGCCCGCGCCGCGCCCCGCCGCCGCGGGCGTGCTCCGCTCCTTCGAGCGCCCGGTGAGCCTTCACGTGGGCCCGCGCGTGAGCGCGGCGCGCGCCGACCGCGCGCTCGCGGCGCTCGAGGCTGCGTACGACTACCTCGCCGCGCACCGCTGGCCGCTCCCGATGGCCGACGGCGGACTGGGCGGCACGGGCGGCTTCGACCTCTACCTCGTCGACGGCGAGGGCGACGCGGCGCGGCCGATCCATGCGTCCTACGACGCGCCGCACGTGCACGAGGGCTTCGACGCGGTCGCCCCGTTCGCGCGGATGGACGACGACCTCGTCTCGGACGCGCGCCTCGAGGGCTGCGTGGTCTCCGCGTTCGTGCAGGCCACGTTGCTGGGCGAGGACCCCGCCGAGGCGCCCGCGTGGCGCGTGGCCACCGGAGACTTCGTCGCCTACCTCTTGACCGGGCACTTCGGGTGCGGCGAGGAGGGCGTGATCGAGCAGCAGCGCGGGAGCTGGCAGACCTGGATCGGGAACGGCGCGGCGAGCGGCGAGGGCGGCGCGCTCTTCCTCGCGATGCTCTCCGCGCGGACCGACGGGCTCACCGGGGACTTCATCCGCGACCTGTGGAGCGCCGCCCCGCAGCGCACGTGGGAAGGGGACCGGCTCCGCGCGGCGCCCGACATGTGGCAGGTGCTCAACGCGGTGATGGAGGTCGGGCGCGACCCGCTGGATCGGTTCCTCGAGGAGGTCGCGGTGAGCCGCTGGTTCGCGGGGCCGCAGGCCCGGCGCGAGCACGCGCCGCTCGAGGTCCTGCGCGGGCTCCCCGAGGACGCAGCGGTCCCCGTCTCCGGCCGCGCCGCGTGGCCGGGGCTGCCGCGGCGCTTCGAGCCGCGCGACCTCGAGGTGGAGCCCTACGGGTCGGCGTACCTGGTGGTCGACACCCGCGACGCGCCGCCGGGGAGCCTCCTCCGGATCTGGCTGCGCGGGGAGCTCGGCGTCGGTTGGGCGCTCGCGGCGGTCCGCATCGGCTCGGACGGCAGCGAGCGCGGTCGCGTGCGCGCGCCGGTGCGCCCGCTCAACCCCCGGAGCTACATCCCCCTCGAGCTCCCCGACGGCGACACCGACGAGGTCGTGATCGTGGTGACCAACATGGGCGCGCGCCTCGTGGACGCCGACGAGGAGGACGATCAGGTGCGCTCGTTCCGCCTCATCCTGGATCGCGGCCCGGCGGCCGAGTGATCCGCGCCGATCACTGGGCGAAGGTCGCGACCCAGTAGGCGAGGGCGAGACCGGCCGGGATCACGAAGAAGAGGGCGTCGAGAGGCTTCACCGTCGCGAGCTTCGCGGTCATGGTGTGCCGGAGCTACGCACCGCCCATGCCACGGCAAGCGCGAACAGGAGCCACGTCGGCGGGGGGGCGGGGCCCGGCGGGGCGAGGCGGCAGGCGCCGCCCGCGATCGCGGTCGGCCGGTGCACGTCCGGCACCGTCGAGAGCTCGATCGGAGGGAGCGCTGCTCCGTCGATCGCGGCCTCGATCCGCGCCGTCGCGCCGGTCGGCGCGAGGAGCGCCCACGCCGCGCCCGCGCGCAGCGGGACGTCGACGGCCTCGCCGTCGAGCTGGACCGAGAGGGTGCGGCCCTCCCCTCGGGAGGCGAGCCAGAGCGGGCGACCGGGCTCGACCTGCGGCCTCGCGACCACGATCTCGCGGTGCTCGGTGGGGGCGCCCGCCCACCGCGCGAGCAGGCGCTCCACGTCGAGGGCGCCGAACCCGCGCGCCGGCGTCCAGCCCGTCTCGCCCGTGCTCGACACCAGGAGCTCGCGCGCCTCGGGGCCGCGGCGGGGGTCGAGCTCGAGCCCGAGGAGCAGCGCCCCCGCGACCAGCGCCGCCGCGGCCGAGCTCCCGCGCACCGCGACGCGCCCGTCGACGATCCCCTCGGCCCGCCCGCCCACGAGGTTCGCGGGGTCCCCCACGCGCACGTCCGACGAGAGCGTCGCCAGGATCCACCCGCCCGGCGCCACGAGATCCGGCTCGAGCGCGCCGGAGGAGGTCGGCCCGTGCGAGGAGAAGGTCGCGACCTCGCCCGCCGCGCCGAGCGGCTCGAGCCCCTCCACGCTCCGGCGCGCGACCGTGGCGCCCACCGAGATCAGCTCGGGCGCGGTCGCGGGGATCGTGATCGCCTCGCCGTCGATCACGTGCGGGCCGCCCAGCGAGGGCGAGAAGAACGTCGCGCCGAGCCGCGCGCCCGCGAGCCACGCGTCGAAGCGCGCCGGGCCGTCGATCGCGATCGCCCACGTCCCGGACGGGAGCACTCCGTCGACCGCGCGCAGCGTCAGCGCCCACGCGTCGTCGCGGGCCGCGACCTCGACGCGCGCGCCGCCGATCGCGCGGGTCCCCGGCGCGAGCGCCGCCTCGGCGCCCGAGGGCGCCACGAGCCGCGCCCGCGCGCCGCGGCCCTCCAGCCGGAGGGTGATCTGGAGCGCGGCGTCCTCGCGCAGCGCGCGCGGGACCTGCAAGGTGACTTGCGATCGCTCCCCCTCGAAGAGGCGCCCCGCCGCGTGGATCGCGCGCTCCCCGTCGTTGCCGGCCGCGACGACCACGGGGACGGGGCCCGCTTCGCGCACGATCCCGCGCTCGAACGCGCCGGTTCCGTCGTGCTCGCCGTCGTGGCCGCCGAGGCTGAGGAGGATCACCATGCGCGCCTCGTCGAGGCTCGGATCGGCGGCCGCGATCGCGCGGCAGAACCGGATCGCGCCGAGCACCGCGTCGTCGGGGAAGCCCTCGAGGGCGTCGTCCCACGCGGCGGCGACGACGAGCGCCGCGTCCGGCGCCACG
>JAYRVK010000685.1:0-2438 GCA_041918555.1 Sandaracinaceae bacterium | reverse complement strand
GCAGAAGTCCGCGAAGAGGTACCAGCCCGCTAGTCCGGGGATCGCGCTCCCGCGGTAGACGTAGCCGCCGGTGACCGAGCAGCCGTCGCCGTGCGAGTAGACGTGGACCGGCTCTGTGTGGACCGCGACCTCGTCCACGTCGCGCGCGCTGAAGACCTCGTAGCCCTCGTACGCGCGCCAGCCGTAGTTCTCGCCGCCCGTGCTCGCGGCGGGCTGGACGTCGATCTCCTCCCAGCTCCCCTGGCCGACGTCGCCGATGTAGAGGTCGCCGGTCAGGCGATCGAACGAGAAGCGCCACGGGTTGCGCAGGCCGTACGCCCAGATGCGCGCGTCCCCGCCGCCGCCCGCGAACGGGTTGCCGGGCGCGGCGAAGTCCCCCGCGCCCTCCACGTCGAGGCGGACGATCTTCCCGAAGATCGTGCTCGTGTCGAGCCCGTTGCCGATGCGACCGTGGGCGTCGCCGCCGCCGCCCTCGTCGCCGAGGCCCGCGTAGAGGAAGCCGTCCGGTCCGAAGGCGATCATCCCGCCGTTGTGGTTCCCCTCCGAGTCGTAGATCGTGAGGATCGAGCGGACCTCGGCGGGGTCGCCGGTCGTCGCGTCGATGCGCCGGAACTCGCCGACGTGGTTGTGCGAGTCGTAGGGAGTGCGCCCGTTCGGCGTGTAGTACATGAAGAAGCGCCCGTTCGACGCGTAGTCCGGGTGGAACGCGAAGCCGAGCAGCCCGCGCTCCCCGCCGAAGTCGACGAAGCTGGAGATGTCGACGAAGTCCGAGACGCTTCCGTCGCTCGCGACGCGCCGGACGAGCCCGGGCTGCTCGACGACGTAGAGATCCTCGCCGCCCGCGTGCGTGAGGAAGATCGGGTTGTCCCAGCCGCCGGGGGCGTCGACGTCCATCGTGTCGAGCGCGGGGAGCGTGAGGTCGGCGCAGGTGTCCCCGGCGTCGACGGGCCCGCCCGCGTCGCGACGGCCCGCGTCGTCGCCGGGATCGCCGCCGTCGAGGGGCCCGCCGCCGTCGCGCGCGCCGGCGTCGCGCGGCTCGCCTCCGTCGGCCCTGCCGCCCGCGTCGGTGCCGGCGCCGCCGTCGGCGTCACCGCCTTCGTCGCAGCCGGGGGAGGAGAGCGCGAGGAGAAGGCCCAGGGTGAGTCGCGTGGTGCAAGACATGCCTGGAGCGTAGCGGAGAGAGTATCCTTGTCACCACATGGGCGCGCGAGAAGACGACGCCACCCAGCAGATCGAGACGCTGGGCTCTCCTCCGACGGGTCGGCCCGTCGGAGGCTCGATCACGCTGGAGGACCCGCAGGTGTTCGGCTTGTCCGACGTCGGCAGAGTCCGCTCGCACAACGAGGACAGCTTCCTCGTCGCGCGGCTCGAGCGCTCGATGCGCTTGATGCAGTCGAGCCGGCCCGTCGGCGACGGGACGAAGGTGAAGGGCCCCCCGCAGGGCTGGCTGCTCATGGTCGCCGACGGGATGGGCGGCCACGCGGCGGGCGAGGTCGCGAGCGCGCTGACCATCGACACGCTCGCGCGCTACGCGTTCACGCTGATGCCGTGGTCGCTGCCGCGCAGCAAGGACGACTCGCGCGTGCTCGCGCGCGGGCTGCGGCGCGCGGTGAAGGAGTGCCAGGACGAGATGCGCCGCGTCGCGAGCGAGGGCACCGGACGGCGCGGCATGGGCACGACCCTCACGATGGCCTACGTGACGTGGCCGAACCTCTTCGTGGTGCACGTCGGCGACAGCCGCATCTACGCGCACCGCGAGGGCCAGCTCTTCCAGATCACGCGCGACCACACGCTCGCGCAGCAGCTCGTCGACAGCAAGGTGATGAGCGAGGACGAGGCCGCCGAGTCCGACTTCTCGAACGTCCTCGTGAACGCGCTCGGCGGCGAGAGCGAGGAGCTGCGCGTCGAGCTCCACCAGGCGCTGCTCTTCCCGAAGGACACGCTCCTGTTGTGCAGTGACGGCCTCACCAAGCACGTGTCGAACGACGAGATCCGCGCGCACCTCGACGCGCTCGCGCTCGGCGACACCGCCGAGACCACCGCGCGGCGCCTCGTCGAGGTCACGAACGAGCGCGGCGGGACCGACAACGTCACCGTGGTCGTCGCGCGGTTCTGACGGTTCGGGGAATGAAGGAGCGCCGCGCGCGTAGAACCAGCCGTGACGTGGATCCTCGTCGGTGCGCTCGTCCTCGGCGTCCTCGCGTGGCTGTTCTTCCGGCCCGGCGCGGCGCGAACCCCGAGCGCTGCCGCGCTCCGACGGCGGCTCCGGCACCTCACGCACGACCCCGCGGCCGCGGAGCGCCTCGTCGAGGCCGAGATGAAGCGGCACCCCGAGCTCGACGAGCGCGCGATCCTTCGCCGCGTGGTCCATCGCCTCGAGCGCGACCGCGGCCGCTGAAGCTCAGAGAGTGTCGATCCATCGATCGAGGCCAGGCCGG